>JBEKKG010000874.1:0-3573 GCA_050010835.1 Planctomycetota bacterium | reverse complement strand
CTGCCAAAGCCCTGCCGCAATCTCAGGATCGCGTTGGGGACGCTGAAGTGCAGGAAAGCGTCCTTGCCCTTGGCCTCCAGCAATTCGCAGCGTCCCTGGATGATCGGGTCGGTGAAGACCGCGAAGGGCAGCTTGGCGATGATCAACAGCGAAAGCGCCGCGCCGCGCACGTCCACGCCTTCCCAGAAACTCGCGGTGCCCAGCAGCGCCGTGCGGCCGCCCGCCTGCAAGCGCGCCAGCAGAGATTCCCGCGAGCCGTCGCTGCCTTGCGCCAGCACTTCGATGCCTTCGCTCGCCAGCCCTTTGCGCAGTACTCTGGCACTGGCTTCCAGGGCGGACCAGGAGGTGTAGAGCACCATGGCCCGGCCCCCGCTGGCAATGATCAGCTCCCCGGCCATGCTGCAGAAAGCCGCGTTGAAATCCTTCTCGCGGGAGCCGATGTCGGGAAGAAAAGTCGGAACCCACAGGCGGCACTGGCGCGCATAGTCAAAGGGGCTGCCGAGCAGCAGTTCGTCAAGCTTGCCGGCCGCACACAGCCCCAGGCCGAGCCGGTTCTTCAAAAACTCGAAACTCTTCGGATGAGGATGTTTCCCCTCTGCCTTAGTTGGGAGCGCAGGCGTCCCGCCTGCACCTGGGAGCGCAGGCGTCCCGCCTGCACCCGTGGCCGGCGAGACGCCGGCGCTCCCAGCCGGCGAGACGCCGGCGCTCCCAGCCGGCGAGACGCCGGCGCTCCCACGGGGCGAGACGCCGGCGGTACGAGAGAACCTGGCCAGGGGCCGCGCCAACGGCGCCAGTCCGGAAGCCGCTTCCGCCTCGGCGTCACGCACCGACAGCGTGGCGGAAGTCAGGATGATCGAGCGCTTCTTCGCGTAGAGCTGGTCGTGGAGCAAGCCGGAAACATCCAGCGGCGCGGCCACGGCGCGCACGGCGCGGCGGCCGAGTTGCTCGCACCAATAGACGTAGTTCGGCTCGTCCCCTTTGACGATGAACTCGATGTCCTGGATCAGCTCTTCCAGGAAGCCGTTCTGCGCGCCGATCTCCGTGGCCAGGTCGCGCGCGCGGGCCACGGGATGCTTCTTGAGTTCCTTGAAGTCTCCGTCCAGGAGTTCGAGCGCCCGGCGCAAGAGGCCCAGCCGCGCGATGACCGCTTCCTTTCCCTGAGTGAAGGACTCCTTCTCGTCAGCGCGCAAGGACGCGGCGGAGAAGCGCTTCCGGTTCTCGCCGCCCGCCGGCCCCTTTCTGCGCAGGAAAGCCGCGCCAGTGTTCCCTCTCCCCTCAAGGAAGAAGGCAGGGCGATTTGGATTCCCTCTCCCCTCTGGGGAGCGGCCAGGGTAATTTGTGTTCCCTCTCCCCTCTGGGGAGAGGGTAGGGTGAGGGGCGCCGCGGCCGCGTTCGTGCGGCACAAATGGCGGCGGCGGAGCGGAGTTCTCCAACCAGTCCTCCGCTGCCGCCGGCGCTTCAGTCCATTGCCGCAGGGTGTCGAAGAAAGAATCGCTGCCCTCGCTGGCCGGGTGGACGGCCTGCATGGCCGCGAGGAGATGCTCGCGGGCGGCCTCCAGCACCGCCTTGGGAACCTCCCCGCGCGCCTGCTCCAGGTTGCCCAGCAGCGTGGGCAGCAAGCCCTTGCCCGCGCCGCTGCCCTGCGACTCGCGGTACAGCCGGTTCAAGATCCGCCAGAGCCGCCGGGGCGTGACTTCAGTGGCCAGATGGTCCGTGGCGACGTCTTCGAGCTTGTGGGCTTCATCGAAGACGATCTCGTTGTAGGGTGGCAGCGAGCCGGCTTCGAGATTCAACTCGGCGAAGACGAGCGCGTGATTGAGCACGACGACGTTGGCGCGCCGCGCCAGCGCCCGCGCTTTGTAGACGAAACAGTTGTTGTAGAAGGGGCAGCGCCGCCGCAGGCAATCGTCTCCGACAGTGTGCAGGCGGTCCCAGAGAGCGTAATCCTTTTCCGGAGAGAAGCGGGCCAGCTCGCTGACGTCGCCGGTCTCGGTTTGCAGCGCCCAGGTCATGAACGGCAGCATCCGCACGCGCTCTTCCTCATCCAGTTCGTGCGCGGCCTCCTGCAGGGCGTAGACGAGCTTGTGCAGGCACAGGTAGTTAGGCCGGCCCTTGAGCAGCGCCGTCTCGAACTTGATGCCCAGCAGCCCGTGCAGCAGCGGCAGGTCCTTGAAGAAGAGCTGCGCCTGCAGATTCTTGGTGTGCGTCGAGATCATCACCGGACGCTGCACGCGCTGGGAGAAGAGCACCGCGGGGACGAGATAGGCGAGGCTCTTGCCCACGCCCGTGCCGGCTTCGGCGAGCAGATGCTTGCCGGCGGTGAGCGACTCGGCAACCCGCTCAGCCATCTCGATCTGTTCGCGCCGCTCCTCATAACCTTGCAGTTCCTTGGCCAGCGGGCCGCCAAGCCCGAGCAGCGCGGCGACCTCCTGCGCGGTGACGGGACGCTCAGGGCCTGCGCCGGAAACACCCGCGCCGGCCTCGTCGTCCGCGCCCAGGCCCGCGATAAGTTCGGCGAAGTTCTTGAACAGCTTGTCGAGCGACAGCTTACCGCTGGTGAAACTGTCCCCGAACTTATCCTTGACCGCTTCGCCCTCAGCCTTCTTGATCAGCTTCTTGAGCGGCCCTTCAACTTTGGCGAGGAGCCAGTTCATTTCCGCGAGGAGCGGCAGCGGGAGCGCCAGCAGGTCCTTCTCCAGGCGCGCCCACAGTTCCCGCAGCACGGCGCAGCCGCTACGTACCGCCGGCGTCTCGCCGGCAGAAATCGGGGCCGGCGGGACGCCGGCGGTACCGTTGATGCCGTAGTGCTCCGCCAAGTCGCGCAGCCCGCGCTGGCCCACAGTGGGGACGACGACCGCGGCCAGTTCGTCCACGCCGATGACGGGCGGGCCCAGCCGGCCGGGAAAACCAACGCTGACGGCGGCTTCCTGCAGCGCTTTGCGCACCGGCTCCGCCTCAGCCACGATCCAGGCCTCGGCCCCGGTGCTGAATTCGAGCAGGTCTTGCAGGGCCGCGTCCAGGTCGGGCGCCTCGATCAGGTAATACCCGGCCAACTGTTCTTTCGATTCAGCAAAAGGCCCGTCGAGCACCTGCGTCTTTCCGTTGGTGGTGCGAAGAGTCGTGGCCGTGGATGAGCGTCGCAGGCGGTTGGAGTTGACCAGCGCGCCGGCAGATTTCAGAGCTTCTGTATAAGCCATGTAGGCTGCGCCGCCCTGCTGCTGCTGTTCGGGTGTCATCCGGTCCCAGCCGGACTCATCGACGTAAAGCGTCAGTAAGTATTGCATTGTGTCCTCCGTCATGGATTGTAGGCGTTGACCGCCTCACTTCCATGACGGCTTGGCTCTCATCCAATCGACAGTGCGCCCGAAATTATTTCCGATCAGATGCATGACCCCGTAATTCCCGGGTCTGAGGGAATCGTCTCAGCGATGGTGAGGAGAACTACGCCGGAGACCGCATGGCGTCGAAGGCTTTGGTGAGGTCGTGTTTCGCGAGCCGAGTTGGTTGCTCCCCGCAACGGTGTACAGAACCTTCATCGGCCCAGCGAGGTTGGCTCGCTGGGCCGACCTTTGT
>JBEKKG010000873.1:0-4949 GCA_050010835.1 Planctomycetota bacterium | reverse complement strand
GATGTACTTAAGCGGTTCCTGCTCCACAACGGGCGCAACTTTCCCCTTGTGCGGTTCCGCGAACCCCCAAGGTCTCCTCTCGACGTCTTGCTTCTTGCTCATGGTCACCTCACAGTTGCCCGTAACCGTTCAGTCTCCGAGCCGCGCGCGTAAGCAAACGGCAATGTCCGCTCCCTGACGGTCGCGGCTCGGACTGAAAGGTTACAAATGCCCAAGTTTTGTAAGCCTTAACCCGGATGATTCACCACAGAGACACAGAGTGGAAAAGGGGGGTAGCCGTCATTGTGTTCAATCTTCCTGCTGTTCTCTGTGCCTCTGTGTCTCTGTGGTGAAGAATGGAGGTTAAGACAGTGTCCCAGTTTCTCCCTCTTCCGGTGTCGTTCGTGCAACCCGGCACTTCTGAAGCTCGCGGTCCTTGGGCGCAGCCTGGGCCGGGGACAAATTCTGTATGGCTGGAGTGGTCAGGAAGTCATTCAGCAGCAGAGCCGCCTGCTTCTGGATGTGAGCCGGCATGTCCTCACAACACGACACTGCGTTGCACCAACAAAAGAACTGGCAGGAAACCCCAGGGAAATCGGGAAGAGGTCCCCTTGCCAGAGCCTGCGCAACTTTCTCCCTTACCGGCTTCGCGACCCCCCAAGGTTTCCTCTCGACAGCGTGCTTCTTGCTCATGGTCACCTCGCAGTTGCCCAAGTTTTGTAAGCCTTAAGACATTTTTCCAGATCCTGCCTCTGGTCTACGGCATCCCGTATCCCCAGCAACAATTCATGTTTGACTCTGGACACCCCTTCTGCACTCTCCATTGCCCGTCTGGACTCAACCTGCTTCTCAGAATCCACCTGGGACTCCTTAAGGACTTGTGCTTGTTCATCCAGCAGCGCCTTGAAGAAGGGCTTCTTTGAAATGCGGACCACCGTTTCAACCTGGATGGTCTCAAAAGACTCGTAGTTCTTCTTCAACTGGTCCACGCAATGCGCGGCGACCCCGTTGGCTCTGGCGTACTCCCTGGCTATGCAGCGGTACTGTGAGAAACAGTACATTGGGCTCCTCCTTGTGATCGGCTCCTCTGCCCACAGGTTCATCGGACCTATGGTTCCTATTCTATATGACGTATGACCCTTCAAAAGCTTGCACTTGAAATTGCTGTTCAGAGGGCCATGACATGCGTAACTACTGTAGGGGCAAGTGGTTGCATTATTGAAAAATTAAATATTTTTCGTCGAGACTAGCGGGCGATCCGTGGCCAGGCGTGCAGTGCGACGTAAGCGGCGCCAGCGCGGAAGTGAGCACCTTTCGCGGGGTAGGTCAGGCAAAGCCCTGAGTCGTCGCGCATTTCGCCGAATTGTGCGCCCGCCCATTCTTTCCTATCTCAGTAAATGCGTGGCCCAGAGCGTACCGCGGGCGTCCCGCCCGCCTTCGTCCTCGCGCCCTGCCAGCCTGCCACGAGCGGGCGGGACGCCCGCGGTACATTTGCTGACATGCACCCACGGAATCCGCCAAGAAAAGCCTTGACTTTCCTCTAAGGGGTGATTTGATTGCATGCAGCGGTAGGTCTGTGAAGAAGATGGGCAGCAGGGGAGGCAGTGTGGCGGTAACACGATTCGGGCAAATCGTGTTACTGAAGGATGGAGGGGGAAAACATGAGCTTGGGCCAGCGGCAAAGCGCAGCACTTAATGTGTTGCTTGCGTGCGGGGTTCTTTTTGCCGGGGGCTTCATGGCGGAATGCCAGGCGGCAGCGCCAACCATTACCACGGCTGTGCCTTGGGCCGGCCCGCCGGCGGGCGGGACAAGTGTCACGCTGACCGGCCAATACTTCACCGGCGCAACCGCTGTCACGTTTGGCGGTGTCGCGGCCACGGGTGTGACGGTGAGCAGCGACACCCAAATCTTCTGCACCAGCGCAGCCCATGGCGCGGGGTTCGTGGATGTTTCCATCACCACACCCAACGGCACGGGCGTCTTCGCCAATGGGTTCTTCTATGATGGTAGCACGTGGACGGCGACGGGAAGCATGGGCACGGCGCGATCTTGCCCCATCGCCTTACTCCTGCAGAATGGGAAAGTCCTTGTTGCGGGCGGTGACGATGCAGTGCCGAATCTCGCAGTCTCGTATAATAGCTCGGAGATTTACGATCCACTGACCGGAGCATGGAGTTCCGCTGGAAACATGAGTGCTGGCCGTACGACACACGCGGCGGTCCTCCTCCCAAGCGGGAGGGCTCTGGTTATTGGTGGACGGGCCAGCGGTAGCGTCATATCTAGTACGGACCTATACGATCCCAAAAGCGGAACCTGGAATTCAACTGGCAATATGACCACAGGGCGAAGCCTCCCGGTGGCCACTCTTCTCAAGAACGGCAAAGTACTCGTGACAGGCGGCGATTCGACCGGCACTGGTAACGGCCCCTTTCTATCCAGCGCAGAAATCTACGATCCTGCAACTGGAACCTGGACGGCCACTGGACAAATGAGCACAGCCCGCGGGTCTCATGGAGCAACATTGTTGCCGAACGGAAAGGTGCTCATCACGGAAGGCTTTTCATCGAATTCGCCTTCTGTGACACTTTGCAAAAGCTGCGAGTTGTATGACCCCGGTGCAGGAATATTTTCGCCAGTGGCGGCCATGACGACGGCCCGCCAAGGGCATACCTGCGTTTTATTGCCGAATGGCAAGGTTCTCGCCGTGGGGGGTGCCGATTCATCCAACTTTCTTTCGAGCTGTGAACTGTACGACCCGGGAACCAATTCCTGGGCGGCTACGGGGAATTTGGCTCAGGCCGGCACCAGGCATCTTGTCTTGCAGCCGAATGGGGAGGTCCTTGCTGTAGGCGCAAACACCAATGCAACATCCGTTGAGGCCTACGATGCCGCATCCGGTACCTGGTCAAACACGGCAAGTCAAACGACCGGCCGGGGCGGTCATGTTGCCTTGCTCTTGCCCAACGGCAAGACCATAGCCATCGGTGGAAATGCTGGGGCGAGCGCACCGATCGCCGCTTGCGAACTGTACAACTACACCGGCGGGGGAAGCTGGAGCGCCGCGCCGAGCCTGGCCACTGCAAGCATGGCGCATTCAGCCACGCTGCTTCCCAGCGGCAAGGTGCTGGTGACGGGCGGGGAAGTCAGCAGTGGTGGAACCCGTCTGGCCAGGACAGAGGTTTACGATCCGGCGACCAACACGTGGAATACAGGTGGCAACCTTGGCACGGCGCGTGATGAGCATACGGCGACATTGCTCAACACTGGCAAGGTGCTCGTCGCGGGTGGCTTTAATGAAACCAACGTGCTTGCCAGTGCTGAGCTTTACGATCCGGGAACGAACACTTGGAGCGCGGCAGGCAGCATGGCCACAGCGCGCGCTCCAGACGCGGCGACCTTGTTGCCAAGCGGCAAGGTGCTCGTAGAAGGAGGCTGGGACAGGACAAGTAACAGAATCGCCAGCGCCGAGATTTACGATCCGGGAACCAATACATGGGGCAGCGCGGGCAGTTTGGCCACTGGCCGCATGGCCCAGACAGCAACCTTGTTGCCGAGTGGCAAGGTGCTTGTCGTGGGCGGGGATGGACCATCAGGCGCTCTAGCGAGTACGGAACTTTACGATCCGGGTACGAACACCTGGAGCACAGCCGCCAACCTTGCCACAGCGCGCGAGTACCACACGGCAACACTGCTTCCCAGCGGCAAGGTGCTTGTCGCGGGAGGCCTCAACGGCGGCGGGCAACTCTCCAGCGCCGAACTCTATGATCCGGGAGCGAATACCTGGAGCCCTGCTGGTAGCCTTGCCTCGCCACACAGGGAACACACAGCGACCCTGTTACCAAGCGGAAAGGTGCTGGTAGCAGGCGGCTACAACGGCAGCGCTCTGGCGACCTCAGAGATTTACGATCCCGGGACAAACACATGGATGACAGTTGCCAGCCTCTCCACGGCTCGATACGACTACACGGCGACATTGTTGCCCACTGGGAAGGTCCTGGCTGTGGGTGGCTATAACGGCAGTTCCGTTTTCGCCAGCGCAGAGATTTTCGACCCCGGCCTTGCCTTCCAGGACTCCTGGCGGCCAGTCATAACCTCCGCTTCGTCGCCTGTGGGAACAAATGGGAAGGTGGTTCTGAGCGGGAGCCAGTTCAAGGGCATCTCGGAAGCTTCCGGCGGCGGATACCAGAGTTCCGCGACGAACTACCCGCTGGTGCAACTGACCAGTCTGCTGAACGGCCAGACGGCGTTCCTGCTGAGCGACCCCACAACGAACTGGACGTCCACGGCCTTCACTTCGGCGGCGCTGTCCGGATTCCCGCCCGGCAATGCGCAGGTGACGGTCTTCACCAACGGCATTCCCAGCCTGTCGAAGATAATCACCGTCACGCTCGCGCCGGTTATCACATTAGTCTCGCCCTTCTCCGGCCCGCCCGCGGGGAGCACGAGCGCAACGCTCACGGGGAACAATTTCACGGGCGCGACGGGAGTCACGTTTGGCGGCGTGGCGGCAACGGGCGTTACCGTAGTCAACGACACCCAGATCACCTGCACCACGCCCGCGCATGCCGCCGGGTTCGTGGCTGTCACCGTCACCACACCCCAAGGCGCGGGCACGCTGGCCAACGGGTTCTTCTATGATGGCAGCACGTGGACGGCGGCGGGGAGCCTCAACACCGCGCGAGGATACCACACGGCAACGCTGCTGCAAACCGGCAACGTGCTCGTCGCGGGGGGATGGGGCACCGGCGTTCTCGCCAGCGCAGAGATTTACAATCCGGGGACGAACAGTTGGAGCGCCGCGGGCAGCCTCGCCACCGCGCGCGATTATCACACCGCAACGCTGCTTCCCAGCGGCAACGTCCTCGTCGCGGGGGGCACAGACAGCGGCGGCGTCTATCTCGCCAGCGTAGAGATTTACAATCCGGGGACGAACACCTGGAGCGCTGCGGGCAGCCTCGCCACCGCGCGC
>JBEKKG010000872.1:0-3581 GCA_050010835.1 Planctomycetota bacterium | reverse complement strand
GAGGACACAGAGGAACGCAGAGGGGTTCGTACGAAAGGATTTACTGTTGTTTCCAATGTTCTTTTCTCTGCGCACTCTGCGTCCTCTGCGTTGAATGAGTGGTGAGAAGTGCGGGTTAGTGGCATGTCCGCCCAGAAAATATCACCGGGCTGCATGGTTGTTACTTTCCCTGGTGCTTGAGCCGGGAGTGTTCCGCGCGCGCCAGTGCTTCTTGTAGTTGTTCCTTTGTGATGCTTTGGGCCAATAAACAGTTAGCCTTCCGCCGGCGCTCCATTTCAGCGGCTTCTGCGGCGGGCAGGGCTGGAATTGAGGCTTCTTTGCCGCCCTTGACAGCCAAAGGCTTCGGGATGACCGCGGTGCCCATAACGCCCCCACATGTCCTGCTACGGTCTCGGGTGCAGAACGCCCTTCGTCCCGCTGGCCTCATTTCTAGGTTGCCGCCCTGGGCCTGTCAAGCCCCTTCTTGGAGTTACCGGTACGCGTGCGCACGAAACTCTTCCGCTCCCCTCTCCGTTCCCGCTGGCCCCCTCATCCCGCCTGCACCGGTTCCACCGCCGCCGCGACCTCCATGAGCAGTTCCTCGGTTTCCTCCCAGCCGATGCAAGGATCGGTAATGGAGACGCCGTATTCGAGCCGGCTGCCTTCTTTCCAGGTCTGCTTGCCGGGGCGCAGGTTGCTTTCGAGCATCACGCCCAGGATGCCGTTCTGGCCACCGCGGAACTGCTCGATGACTTCGCGGCAGACGGGGCCCTGACGGGTGGGGTCTTTACCGCTGTTGCCGTGGGAACAGTCCACCATGACGGGCCGGCGGATGGCCTCATCGCCGGCCAGCGCGACGGCCTCGCGAATCTCCGCGGGCGCGTAATTGGGCTTGCGCTCGCCGCCGCGGAGGACGATGTGCCGGTCGGGATTGCCCGCGGTTTTGACGACGGCCATCATGCCGTCGCTGTTGACGCCCAGGAAACTGTGCGCGTGCTTGGCGGAAAGCATGGCGTTGAGCGCGGTTTGCAGGCTGCCGTCCGTGCCGTTCTTGAAGCCGACGGGCATCGAAAGCCCGCTGGCCATCTCGCGGTGGGTCTGGCTTTCGATGGTGCGCGCGCCGATCGCGGCCCAACTCACCAGGTCGGCGATGTACTGGGGCGTGACGGGGTCGAGCATTTCGGTGGCGCAAGGCAGGCCCAGGGCGTTGATGCGCAGCAGCAGCTTGCGGGCGATCCGCAGCCCGGCGGCGATGTCGCAGGAGTCGTCCAAGCGGGGATCGTTGATCAAGCCCTTCCAGCCTATGGTTGTGCGCGGTTTCTCGAAATAAGTGCGCATGATGATGACGAGCTCCGCGGAAGTCCGCTCAGCCACGCGCTTGAGCTGCTCCGCGTAGTCCAACGCCGCGGCGGGGTCGTGGATCGAGCACGGCCCGACGACCACGACCAGCCGTTCGGTGTCGCGGCCCCGGATGATGTCGCGCACGGCGCGCCGCGCTTGGAGCACAAAGGCCGCCGTCTCCGGCGGGAGCGGCAGCCGGGCCTTCAGTGCGCGGGGAGGGATCAGGGGCGTCATTTTCTTCACATTCCTGTCTTCGATCCTCTCGGGCATGGTTGTCTCCTTTCCGAAACAGAAACAAAAAAGCCCTGAGAGGCGTCTCAGGGCTTTGGGATTGCGCTTGAACTTTGTGGAAGGTGTCTAAGCAGTATCCCTCAGCCCTGGACTCCACCAGGGGTAGCTAAAGTACCAAAAGTAAAACGTACGGCCTGTAGCCAAAGCTCGGTCCTTCCTTCCATCAGAAGCTTACACCCGCCTGAAGCGGTGTCAATAGAATTATGGCAACCGTTCGGTCCGAGCCGCGACCGTAAGGGAGCGGAGACTGCCGCTTGCTTACGCGCGCGGCTCGGAGACTGAAGGAGATTGCCGCTTGCTTGCGCGCGCGGCTCGGAGACTGAAGGAGATTGCCGCTTGCTTACGCGCGCGGCTCGGAGACTGAAGGAGACTGCCGCTTGCTTACGCGCACGGCTCGGAGACTGAACGCTTACGAATTACTGCGCCAGCTTCTTCTGAAGGTCTTCGATAGCCTTCTTCTGTTGTTCGAATTGGTTTTTGAGGGCGTCGAGCTGCTTCTGTCCATCCTTCAGCTCGGTCTGCAATTTGGCGCGCTGGGCTTCCTTGTCCTTGAGTGTTTTGGCTGCCGCATCGGCGTCGCTTTCAGCACGCTGTTGGTCCCGCTCCGCATGGTCAATCTTCCCCTGCGTCACGCGGTCGTCATGAATGAGGCCGTTAAAGCTCTGCTTGAGTTGCTGAATATACTCTTTGCCCTCCTTAACGTCGTCCTTCTTCTTGGCCAGCGTTTCGGCGGCCGAATCCGCGGCCTTGTTGGCGGACTGCACGGTTTTGTCGAGCTTGGCGAGAGACTTTTTGCCGGCCTCGTACTTCGCCACAAGCGGCTCCAGTTTGGCAATGCTCTCGTCAATCTGCTGGCGCAAGACGAAACGAGGGCTGGCGAAAGTCTTGAACTCGAGCAGCCTGGGCGCGTAATCCTCGGATGCGACAAGCTGCTCATTCTCAGGCGTGTGTTTCGTGAGGCCCACCTGGATCACCGTGGTGCTCTTGGCGTCCTTGGCCTTGAACTGCGCGCACCAGATCGGCACGTTGGCCGGGAGCTGGAAGGCCCACAGGCCCCTGACTTTCGCCTGTGGATCGAGCATTCCGGCAATGGGAAGTTTTGCCTTGCAGGGCTTGTACTCAACGCTGTCATTATCCAGCAGCGTGACCTCCACCTGGTACAACTGCAATCCTGCGGCGCCGTTGTTGCCGATCAAAGCGCTCAGGCCGGCCTCGACCAAGGCGCCGGGCGGGTTCTCCTCAGCCCAGTAGTTCTCCACTTGGACCAGGAGTTTGCCCCGTGTGAGCTGCACACCAATGATGGCCTCGTTGGCCTGGGCCGGCTGGATCTTGGCCCGTGGCGGCGGAGCCAGCGGTTGCTGCTGTTCTTCGACAGCAACCACCGGGTCGTTGACGCCCGCTTGCGGATCAGTGGGCAAGGCCTTATGGGGCGGGGGCACGAGGGCCGAGGCCGTGGGTGAGGTGGTGGTTGGAGCCTTTGTTGGGGCCGCAGGATCTGGCGGCGGGGCCAAGGCGTTGCTGGGGCTATCCAGCACAATGCCCAAAGCTTTTTCAAGTCCAGCCGGCCTAATCTCTGTATAGAAGAAGTACGCTATTATCAACACGCTGCCGATCAGCAGGCCGAGCCAGACTGACAGCCACCTTGTGCGCTTCTGCGGGAAGCCCAACTGGGCCTCGGCCTGTTCCTTCTTCTTATTGGCATCTTCTTTGAGGTGCGGCTTGTCCCCGCCGTCCTCTTCTGACCAAGCGAACTGTTCGTCCCGGCGCTTCATGGCCACTCCCTGCCATACCCGCCGTGGATTATACTACCTTGGACACAGTCAAGGGAAATGCAGAACAGCAAGCCAGCAAAACAGGGGTGCATGTCAGCAAATGTACCGCGGGCGTCCCGCCCGCCCGTGGCAGGCCGGCAGGGCGCGAGGACGAAGGCGGGCGGGACGCCCGCGGTACGCTCTGGGCCACGCATTTAC
>JBEKKG010000871.1:0-3583 GCA_050010835.1 Planctomycetota bacterium | reverse complement strand
GGGATGAAATACGAATATACGCAGCCACGATAAAACCGGTCGCGATCGCGATGCCGATGTACACATAGGGCAGCGTCATCGCACTGAACTTGTGCAGGAAGATGCCGTCTCGCACAGCCTTGATGATCATGTAGCTGGTGAGTGCCAGGGTGAGGTAGGAAAAGAGCAGAAAGGCGAGGGCTTCCTCACCTCGTTCCAGATTGCAGATCGTTCGTAGGCGGTTCATGTCTTGGCCCCGGCACATGGGCGCGGCGTCCCGCGTGCCAGTGAAGGACCTTTCTTGTGACGGGCACCATCCTTAATACCGCGCGCTTGTATCATCTTGACGCAGCCACATCGCGGGGCTAGCACCTCTGGAGCGAGCCTCTCTCGCCGTGCCACATCAGCTCTCGGTCACCTCATTGGGGGGGCGTCGCGGAGGCGCGGCGCTATGCGCTTGAGAGCGACGGGGCGCTTCAGGCGAGTGTCATCGGCACGGTACACTTCGCCCATGCCGCCTGCGCCCAGAGGGGCACGAATGGCGAACCGGCCTGCCATGGTCCCAGTCAGATCGGTAACGGGCGGGGCTTCCTTCGAGAGTGCCGCCTGTGGCCAAGTCATGAGAGACCCCACGGGCTATCCAGCCACAAACCACGCCGAGGAAAGAGCTAGGAAGTGAATTGCCTCAATTAGCGACTTCCAAGGTCAGAAGTACCTCTGACCTTAATGCCACCGATTCTACACTCAGACAAAGCGAGAGGCAAATCAATGCTGCAGGTCACCCAAAGTTGCCGGAGTCGATCCGAAGCAGCGAGTACTGACGCTCCATATGTGGAGTTCGCAGGTCCGGCTGCAACCGCCCCATGCCAAAGGATCGAACCCATTGCCTAACCTCCAAACTCTCGTCGCGTCGCCTCTGCTCGTCGCTTGATTCAGTAGAGCACGGCCTTTTCGCCCTTCTCAGCAACCAGTTTCTCGAAGTAAGCCACAATCAAATCTCGGCGCGCCATGATCGCCTTGACCTCGCCCTTGTCAAGGTGGGGCTTAGTTCTTTCCAGTACCTCGCGCCCGTCCAACCGGCGCAACCTTTCCAGCAACTGGCGATCGCACATCACCAATCGGCGAGGCTCTTCTAGTTTGTGATGGGGCCGGAAGGCGCGGCTAAAGTCGATCATCCAGAGCTTCCAATCCTCGCTAATCAACATATTGGTCTGGTTGCGGTCGGTATCGTAGACCAGTTGGCTGAACACCCACATTCTATTCATCTGCTTGTTCCAAGCATCCACGTCGGGAGGCTGTAAGTTCTGCTTCTGGCGCTCTTGTTCGTCCCACTTGACCGGCTCCCACCAGGACAGGGAGCCGAGATGGCCTTCGTGCTTGCGCTCCACGGTGACGGGAATCATGTCTCCGAGGCCCAGCAGCTTGGCCAGTTCGTAGGCCGCGATGTTGAAATGGTAGGAATCTCGGAAATTAAACTCTGTGCTACTTGAGAAATCGGCTCGCCTCTGGAATTCGTCAATGGACTGAAAAGCCGCGTCGTGCGTCAGCGTGCCGTCAGTCAGCGTCAAGCGCCATGGGGCGGTGACGCCCTTGCTGGTCTTATGCGATTGTACGATTTTGGCGTGGAGCAGAAACTCTCGGATTTGATCTTCGGTTAGGTTCGGTTCATCCGAGGCGATAGCCAAGCACGTCGCAGCCAAGCACGCCGCAGCAAAGCACACCACCGCGGCGCAACCCGCCGCTCGCCGATGCAGGTAAGTCATAAATCACCTCACGACCGCTTATTGTTAGACTGCTTACCCAAGAATGTATGCCTATGGGGACCAAAGAACAAGGTCGATTCGTCCTGGGCCGCCCTTGGAGGGGGCGGTGGAGAGACGGGCGACTCGGCAAGCTGGGTAGCTCGCTCGCAGCACTTTTCGTACTAGGAGAAAAGGAGTAAATTGCTCGTTTGGTGGAAAGGGCTCGTCATCATGAAATCGAGCATGGCATCTCTGGCTGGCAGAAGCGTGGCCGCCGTTGCCCTCCTGCTGACTCTGGCATCGGCCGGGGCACGCCAAGACCGGCTTATCGCGGTGGGCGATGTGCATGGCTCGTTGCCGCAATTCGTGAACATTCTGCAGCGAACCGGCGTGATTGACGCCCGCCGCCAGTGGGCTGGCGGGTCGACGATTCTCGTCCAGACCGGCGATGTCACTAGTCGCGGGACTCAAACTCGCCAGTGCCTCGACCTGCTCATGCAGTTAGAGGCCCAAGCAGGGAAGCAGAACGGGAAGGTCATTCCATTGCTCGGCAACCATGAAGTGATGATCATCATGGGTGATCTTCGGTATGTCCTTCCCGAAGACTTCCAGGCTTTCGCTGGGGAGCAGTCCGAAGGCTTGCGCGAGCGCGCCTATGAGGAGTACAGAGCCTTCCTGGCGGAGCGTCGAAAACACGGGAGAGTTCGCTCTGCTCATGACGAAGCGGATCGCCAGAAGTGGATGGAGGAGCACCCGTTGGGTTTCTTCGAGTTCCGGGACGCCTTTGGTCCCCAGGGCCTGTATGGCCGTTGGCTCCGCAGGCTTGACACCGTGGCTCAGGTCGGGGATGTGTTGTTCGTGCACGGTGGTCTGAGTCCGGGTTTTCGCTTTCGGAGTATCGACGAAATCAACGACCGCGTCCGGGCCGAAATGGCCCGCTTCGATTCCATCTGGCAGTCACTCGCCGAGCAGGGAATCATCTGGCGGCACATGAAGCTGGAAGAGGCGAGGCGCGCGGTTCAGGAAGAACTGGCGGCAACCGGGTCGCCTGGGGGGGTGGAGGACCCGCACACGATTGAGGAGATGCAGGAGTTTTTCAACCTGCCAAGCTGGATCATGGTTTCTCCGGACGGCCCGTTATGGTATCGGGGTTATGCTCAAGAGCCAGAGGACAAGCTGGCGCCAGGGCTGGACAAAATGATGTCCCGGTTGAAAGTCCAACACATCGTGGTCGCACACACGATCACTGATTCCCGGCGCATCACCGACCGTTGCGGCGGCCGAGTCTTCCTCATTGATACCGGGATGATGTTCGAGCAGGCGAACCAAGGCCGCGCCTCGGCACTGGAGATTCAGAACGGGCAATTCACCGCCCATTACTCCAACGGAGAGCAGCAGGTGCTGCTGAGGCGGGAGGGTGGCGGAACAGTCCCGGCGCTCGGCCACGGTGGAGGCAACGGAAAGCAGAAACCGTGATCATCCACAGAGGAAAATCCTCAGGGTATAGCGCCGCCCCGGTTCGTCAAGGCTCCAGCATGCTTCGAAGCCCATCCCTGTCATGCTCCCGTCTCTCTGAAAATAACAGACCTGCCGCGTTGACTTGTCAGTGAACGCGGCGTATGCTCGTGCCATCGGAAGTTCGCCTGCATCTTGTTGTGAGGCAATCGCCTCATGGTCGGCCAGACCGTTTCCCATTACCGCATCCTGGAGAAGCTCGGAGGCGGAGGCATGGGTGTGGTCTACAAGGCCGAGGACACCCAGCTCGGCCGCAGCGTGGCAGTCAAGTTCCTGTCCAAAGAGCTGGCCCAAGACCGCAAGTTCCTCGAACGCTTCCGCCGCGAGGCGCGCGCCGCCTCCGCCCT
>JBEKKG010000870.1:0-3586 GCA_050010835.1 Planctomycetota bacterium | reverse complement strand
CATGCAGGCCCTCGAATACTTCATGTCCATCGGGCTGCGGAAGCGCTTCTTGAATCTCTTTGGCATGAACGTCCAGGCCAGTGGCGCCTTCGGCGCGTTCCGGCGGCAGGCCCTGCTGGAATGCGGGGCCTGGGACGCGGAGATCGCCGAGGATGCCGATATCTCGCTCAAAATGAAGCGCGCCGGCTGGAAGATCAGCTTCGCCCCCGAAGCCGTGGCCCTGACCAGCGTGCCGCCGACCTTGCGCCAACTGAACAACCAGCGCAACCACTGGGACCGGGGCATTCTGCGGAACTACTACCACAAGCACGGCGACCTGTTGAAGTTCTGGCAATACGACTGGCGCAACGCCACTGAAATGGCCCTGGAGTATTTCTTCTCCTTCTTCCTGACGCTGTTCTATGCCGCCTATCTCGTCGCCATGCTGGTGTACGATCCCCGTCTGCTCCTCTTCGCCTTCGCCGTGTGCTACCTCATGAACGTGGTGTTTGCTTTCATTCAAGCCGGGGCGGCAATCTACCTCAGCGAGCGGCGTGCAGAGGAGTGGAGGTTGTTGGACGTGGTTGTGTTGTGGCCTTTGTACAAGGCCTGGTATAGGGTGCTGCGTTTCAAGTGCATAGTCCTGGAAATGCTGCGCATCAATTACGAGATCGCCTACCTGCCGGCTTCGGCTTGGCGCAACGCGCCGCGGTGGTGATCCTAGAGGGGATGCAATCATGGATGAACAAACGATGGTGACAACGCCAGTTCGGGCCGCGGAAAAGCCGCCGGCGGAGTACTTGGTCCAGATCGAGGGGCCTGCGCTGGCGGACTGCGAGGAGGTCGAGCGCTGTCTGACGGCCCGGTACGCTTTGGGCGACCGCTCCGTGTGGGGCGAGGTCACGCTGCGTTGTGTGCTGAAAGCTCCTGGGACGCCTGCCGCCGCGACGAACGGCGCCGGAGATCTGCAGATCCAAATCCTGGCGGCTCCGGCGTCGCCAGACCTGAACGGGAAATCCATGCCACCTGGGCAGTTGCCCAGATTGTGCCTGGTGCCGGCAAGCCTGAGCAGCGACGCTGAGCGGCTGCGGCAGGCAGCGTTTCGCCACGGCGCCCACGACGTCCTGGTCGCGCCGTACACGAATTCGGAACTGCGTTCCCGGGTGGACCGGTTGCTCCTGTCCCGCCAGCGCTCCCCCGGCGAGGCCCTCAGCGAACAGAACCTGCTGGGGTTCCTGAAAAGCTTGCAGGACCACGGCCTGACGGCGGTCGCCCCGGTCTTCGACCCCTCCTCCTCCCTGGGCTACGTTTACCCGGACGTCGTGCGCTATACGGGCCGCTACGGCGCCGAGGAGGAGATCCTGGAGCACCTTGCCGGGCAGGGCCTGTTGTCGCCCAAGCTCGCCCAGCGCCTGCGCGTCTGCCCCGACTGCGGGCGCCATAATCTGGTTTTCACGGAAGTCTGTCCCGGTTGTGGTTCCCTGGACTTCTCCCATCATGAAGTCCTTCATCACTTTGCCTGCGCCCACGTCAACTCCGTCGCTGCATTCCAGAAGGGCGACAAGCTGGTCTGTCCCAAGTGCCAGAAGGAACTGCGGCATATCGGCCTGGAATACGAAAAGCCGGCGAGCTACTACCGCTGCGAGTCTTGCAAGGCAATCAGCCCCTCCCCCAAGGTCCAGGGCCGTTGCCTGGCTTGCGGCCATGTCTGCGACCCGGGCCAGACCAGGGAGAAGCTCATTTACCAGTATACCGTCACGCCCCTGGCGGCCCAGGCCGTGCAATGCGGCCAGGTCTCCGGCGTGGACCTCGCCGCGGTGCTGCGCGCCAAGAACACCGGCCTGCTGACGCGCCAGTACTTCCTATACGAACTGGAGCGCGAACTGGCCCGTGCGCAAAGATATAAAACGAGTTGCGCGTTGTTGCTGGTGCGCTTGAAGGATTACCAGCACATCCGCTTTGAACACGCGGACCAGGCCCAATACTATCTGAACACTGTCTTCCAGACGCTGAGCAAGTCGCTGCGCACGCTGGATTGCGTGTGTGTCTGGGATACGGATACTCTGGCAGTGCTGCTTCCGGACACAGGTGCGCCGGGCGCAAAGATAGTCGCCCAACGCATGCACAAGGACGTCCAAGGCCTCGAACTCCTTTACGACATTCATAAGCCGGACATCGCCGTATCTCTGGTGGCCAGCGAAGGCGCCGGCGGCAGTCCGGAGAAGTTGATCAGCGCGGCCTTGCAGGACCTTGGCACGCCAAAATGATTCTTTGTGGCCACGCATTCTCCGGGCCGCGCGTAAGCAAGTCCTGAAGCTTTGGGGCTCCCCCACGGTCGCGGTTCGGAATGATCGGGTGCATGTCAGCAAATGTACCGCGGGCGTCCCGCCCGCCCGTGGCAGGCCGACAGGGCGCGAGGACGAAGGCGGGCGGGACGCCCGCGGTACGCTCTGGGCCACGCATTTACTGACATGCACCCCGGAATGATCGGGTGCATGTCAGCAAATGTACCGCGGGCGTCCCGCCCGCCCGTGGCAGACCGGCAGGGCGCGAGGACGAAGGCGGGCGGGACGCCCGCGGTACGCTCTGGGCCACGCATTTACTGACATGCACCCGGAATGATCGGTTATGTTCATTTGCGCTTGCCTTCAGACCCAGTTTGTGGCAGAGTGCCCCCCACCGGGGGCCGGGGCAGCCTGCGAGCCGTGCTGCAGGACGCATTGGAGGGAGGCTGTGCGCAAGTTCCTTTTGGGAATTGTGGTTCTGGCAGTTTCAGGGTGCGTACATCGCGAATATCCGCGTTTTGAACAGCAGACCGACGCCGCCACCGCCCGCCAACTCTTCGCGCCTCTCGAGGACGGGCAACGGGGACTGGCTGCCGTATTGCGGCAGCTTCCCGGCCCACCAATGGTTTTCCAGCTTTCCTCAAACGGCGCGCGCCTCGTGGAGGCCCCGCAGCAAGAGCAATGGTGGGCCGAGGACCACGCCATCTTCTTCCACGGCGAAGGCAGTGATCTCTACTACTTCGATCCCCGCAGCCTGCGCCTGACAGCGTTGGCCCCCGGTGCAACTGACGGCAGTGATCTGGTCCAACGGGAGCCAGGCGTTTGGTCCGTTTTTCGGGCAGTGCCGCAGAAAAGCGAACTGGACTGGGATCCGCGGAAGCTGCAGTTGACGCGCTATGACTTCTGCGGCGATCCTGCCGCAGGATTGCGCTGCAGCGAGGTGTGCGTCCTTTCCAGTGAAGCCGGCGATTCCTTGCCGGTCCCGGTCCCGGCGGCGCAGCAGGTCGTTTTCCTGCATGCAGAGAGCGAAGGCCGGGCGCGGCTGATGATCGCCGGCACAGACGGGTTGACGCGCCACCCGCTCTTGGCCCAACAGGACTTCGATGTCCGTTACCCGGCCCTGCTCGCCCACCAGCAACTGGTCTTCGCGGCCAATCCTGAAGGTTACTATAAGTTTTACACGTGCGCTTTGGACGGCAGCGGCTTCGCGCCGTTCACAGGCAATGCCGCGGCACCGCATGGCCCCGAGCGCCTTGTCCTGGCCGGGACTTTTGCCGGCGGCGCCGTGATGCCGGCCATCCTCGAACTGCCCGAGGCCCTGG
>JBEKKG010000869.1:0-4728 GCA_050010835.1 Planctomycetota bacterium | reverse complement strand
GAAGATGCACGCCATTAACCGCCGCAGCAACCGCATCCCCAAGAGTCCCCGTTCCTACCGCCGCGCCTTTGCCCGGACTGTCCGCAACGCCGCGCGCGGCATGGGGTTGTCCGCCGAAAGGAGCGGACGACAATGGGTAGAGTGTTCAAACCGAAGTATGCCTGGACGAAAGCGGATGGCACGCGCGTCGAGAAAGTCACCGAGGCGTACTACATCGAATACGCCGACGCCATGGGCAAGTGGGTGCGGCGGAAGGCCGGGATCACCAAGGAGCAGGCGACGGACGCCCTGCGTAAGGCAGAGTCAGACGTGCTCGCAGTGAAGAACGGGCTGCCCACATGCCGGTTCGCCGACCTGTTGTGCGTGGAGGTACTGGAGAAATACCTGTCGGCGCTCCGGCCTCGGGTCAGCCCGTTTCATTACCAGAAGACGGCGGCTTACGCCAGAGAGGTACTGAGTGGCTGCAAGGCTGTGTGCATTAAGGACCTCGACCCCGCCAAGGTTGATGATTTTCTCACCCGCCTGGCGGAAGAGAACGATCTTTCCGCCCGCACCATAACCCAACGCATTGTGGCCACGAAGGCGTGGCTGAACTGGGGTGTTCGGGCCAGAATCCTGCCGTACAACCCGCTGGCCTGCTTGACCCACCGGAAAGGCGAAATCAGGCACCAGCGCCGGAACTTGAGCGTGGAAGAGGTGGGCCGGCTGCTGGTTGCCGCGCAGGAAGGCCCGGCGCGCCGTCAGATGCAACGCTATGGCGGCGGGTACAAGCGGGAGAAGGCGCTACCGCTCACCGAACAGTCTAGCTGCGCACGGCATGGCCGGATGAATGTGGTCGCGTATCGCCTGATGCTGACCGCGGGCCTACGGCTTGGCGAAGTCCAAAGGTTACGCTGGGCGGACGTGGACCTGGACGCCGGTTCCATCTTCGTTCAGGGCGATAAGGGCGACAAGTTGCGCAACCAGAACAACAGGAAGGAAATCCCACTGCCGCCCGATACGGTTGCCGCCTTGGCCGCTTGGCACAGAGAAAGCAATGGCCAGCCCGGCGACACCGTAGTCAAGATACCGTATAAGCTGGTCAAAACGCTGGACAACGACTTTGAGGCTGCGGGCATCCCAAAGCACGATGCCGTCGGTCGCGTGGTGGATTGCCACGCGCTGCGTCACACTTACGGGAATCTCCTGATTGGCAGCGGGGCCGACATCAAGACCTGCCAAAGCCTGATGCGGCACGCCAGCCCGGCCTTGACTCTGGCCGTCTACCTGCACAGCGATAAAGGCCGGATGCGGGCGGCGGCAAATGCATTGCCCACGATTTCGGCCAACAAGGCGCCTTCTGCGCCGCAGGAAAGCGCCGCCGCTGGCGCATGAAGCATTGATCGCACCCATGTGAACCCGGCCAACTGCGCCACCATTTTTCGTGTTTGGCCAACCGTCATCTGCCGGGCTTCTTCTTCAGCCCTCGTCCAGTAAGCATGTCAGTCTGGCCTTCCTTTGTGTACCGCTGACGAAACGCTTCCGTAAAGCGCCATTCCTCGAGCTTTCGACCGAAACCAATCCGGCTTAGGATTGCTTCAAGCGAGATGCCTTGTTCTCCCCGATGGAGCCTGCCCAAGACCTTGAAGACGATGGCGTCCGCGGAACAGACCAGGCATGTCTCGGCATGGGTGGTGAGATACGCCAAGGCTTCAGTTTCACCAGGATCGAGCCGCTCCAGATACGTCGGGTCAAACTGAAGCCGAAAGGCCTCAAGGCCGTTGGTGTCAACAGAGATCGTCTTGATGCGGCCGGCATTGATGGCGGGGGCGAGATCAATGTCTTCCTGATACTCCGCCGACTTGCCGCAGAACTTTGCCTCTTCGACGACGGTTTCCGGTAGGATGATCTCGCAAGCCTCGACAACTTGGTCCCATAATTTCAGGTCATGCAGGCCGATCACGATGCCGGTGTCAAGAAGAAGTAATTTGAACTTCTTGTTCATTTACCGGCTCCTGCTGGACGTAACTCCCGGCTTCTCGTCTGCTGATACCCATATACTCCGCAAAGCGCCCCAAGGATAGCTCACCTGACCGTAGAGCCTTTACGGCCAGCGCCTCGAAGCGTGCCGGGCGGACAGGCGGGCGGTCAGGTTCTCTGGAGACATTGAACAACGCCTGACAGTGCGCAATGTCGTTGCGGGTTTGCTCTTCAGTGCGGTTATACAGGAAAGCAATCTGCCATAATAGCGCCTCTATGGACACGTCAAACTGCCGCGCGAGGTCAAAGAGATCGTCATACGTAAGCGCGCGCTCCTGTCTTATGTCGCCGATGGCCTGCTTGACGGCATCCCTTGGCATGAGCAGATGGCGGGCAAAGCAGGTAGCGAACTTCTCGTCCTTGCCCTGATCGTAGACATCGCCGCTCCTGGCTGGTTGGAAGATCGCCCATGTCAGAAGATGGAAGAGTTCATGGGCCAGGTCGAAGTTGCGACGCCAGCGGACGCTCCTGGCATTCAAGAGGACCCCTGCTCCAAGAGTTTCGCTCACCGTGCAAGCCGCGCTGCCTGTGGGTTCGAAGTCAAGATGAAAGACCTTGACGCCGCAATTCTCTTCAAGAACCGAGAGAAGTGCCAGAGCGGGGCGGCTGCCAAGCTGAAGCTGCTGGAGTACCTTATACGCCAACGTCTCCGCCTGGTCATAGCAGTACTTTTGCGGATCGCCGTTCTGGAACAGCAGGTTCATGGCTCTGCGCTCGCCGCACCAGACTTCGAGGTTGTGGTACTGCTCGCAGAGGCGGCGAAACCTGCCCTCTAGTTCCTGCGCCTGCTGCGCCGCTGGTTTCCCGCGCCAGAGCACGATCTCACTGGGCAAAGGCCCAGGCTCAAGGAAGAACGCTATGGAACGATGCAGTGCTCCAGCCAGTGCTCGAAGCTGCGCCAGGCGTGGCTGCCGCTTGCCGGATTCGTATTCGGACAGAGATGAAATGCCGATCTTGGTGCGTTCACAAACCTGCTGAAGCGTCAGGCCCGCCCGTTCCCGCCCGTACCTGAGCCGTTCCCCGATGCGCCCATTCATGGGGGCATGACCCTCCTTTTGTATTCCAGAATAAGAATACACTGAAATCAGATTTTTTCCACCAGCTATTTCTGGAATTTAAGAAAACCAGGCTGTTTTCGCGCTCCAACGTGCCGTCAGCTACTCCTCGTCGGGAGGTTCGGCATCACCCGCCTTGCCCCGAATCCTCGCCTCCAGTGCACTGAAGCGCGATCTTGGCGTTCTCGAACAGCGGCCAATTGCGCCGGGTTTTTCGTGGGTTGCAGAATGATGTCATATAACGCAATCCATACCGCCAAGGGGCCGCCAAAGAAAGCAGGCGATGAAAGTCTAAGTTGCGCCCCAATTTGGACTTGCGCGACACCTGGGTGGCAGCAAATGTACCGCGGGCGTCCCGCCCGCTCGTGGCAGGCTGGCAGGGCGCGAGGACGAAGGCGGGCGGGACGCCCGCGGTACGCTCTGGGCCACGCATTTACTGACATGCACCCCTGCGGTTCTCATAGGTAAATTTGCACTTCAGCCCCTTACAAGAAGTTCAATTGAGGCATTCGGTCCTCACGAAGAAAGTCATCGCGGAAGCCGGCGTTTCAAATCGAAATCGTTTGAGCCCTATTCTCAGCGCAAGTCCTTATGAGACAAGGCTATCCGTGATAACTGAAGTGGAACGTTGGGACAGCAGTGGTCGGGGGTTTCAGTTTTGCAGTGGTGTGCAAGACAAGCGGGGAGGCGGCGTCCGTAGTTCTGGGCGTGCACGCTCTCAAGGAAGCCGTGCAGCGGATGAAGAGAAAGAGCATTCCCCTCTTGGTTGTGCCCTACATGGGCGACACCGGGAAGCGCTTGTGCGAGGAAGCGGCGGTTGGCTGGCTGGATCTGTCCGGCAATGCGCATTTAATGGACGTATTGACTGCTGGACCAGGATCGAGGAACCTGCTAACAAGCTGTTCTGCGCCGCCTGTGTCGAACTATCGTTTTGATAACAGGGCTTCCTCCATGCGGACATTGTAGTCCGCATTCTTGAACTTCACCGCCTCGATGAACGCCGCCATCCCGGCCTTCGCCTTGTCGGCGTCCGGCTTCTGTCCCCCGAACAGACTTCCGATCCAGTCCATGACGCCCTTCCAATCGTCCGGCACGCTGATCGTCACCAGACCAGGAAAATTAGTCGGAGCCTTCTTCCAGGTCCAAAAGGCCCAGCCGTTCACCTCTCGGCAGTGGTCGTACATCTCCACGGTGGAGCGAATCATCTCGCAGGAGTTCTCTCCAAACTCCCCCGCCCACAGTGGCGTGTTGTGCTTCTGCGCCAATGCTTGGTGCGCCGCCAGGCTCTTCTTAGGGGAGCGGTTACGACAACAAGATGAAGACGGTCTGGGGACTTTTCGTCTCGCCATTGAGGCCGCGCTTTCTTCCTTCCCCCCCGAAAAACATGATTTGCAGCGTGGCGGTTGTACCTTGCGGCGGCGGTGAACTGCGGCGGCAGTCGTAACGAAAACGACTGCCGTACCTGACGGCTCGCCGTCAACGAAGACCTTGCCGTCAGTTGGCGCAGGCTCGTAGGTCGCCAGCTTTGCCTTCGGGCCGGGTGCATGTCAGCAAATGTACCGCGGGCGTCCCGCCCGCCCGTGGCAGGCCGGCAGGGCGCGAGGACGAAGGCGGGCGGGACGCCCGCGGTACGCTCTGGGCCACGCATTTACTG
>JBEKKG010000868.1:0-3587 GCA_050010835.1 Planctomycetota bacterium | reverse complement strand
GAACAGGGCCTTGAAAATGATCGAGGTGGGGTAGGGGCGGTTTAGGATTCCGTCCAGGTCCGCGGCGGCGGCAAGGATCGCGCGCGCTTCATCCGGGGAGTAGGCTTGGCGCCGGGCTGCGGGCTTGGTGCGGGGCAGGCGCTTCCATGAGTGCAACGGGTCGTATGGGAAAAGCCCGATACTCGCGGCCCAGGCCGAAACCTGCTTCAGCGGTTCCTGAATGCAGCGGATAACGTAAGCCTCTCCGCGTTCCTGCGCTATCTTCCTCGCCGCCGCGGTCAACCGGCCCTTAGCGCTGAAGTCGGCGCCGGCGCCCATGCCTACAAGGTTCTTGCCGAGCGCGCGTTTCAGGCTTGCGCGTCTTGCGTCACTGGAAATGGGGGCCTCGGCAATGAACTTCTCCACAAGAGAGGGATACGCCATTTCCCAGCCGCTATTATCCGGCAGTCCCTTCTTGCGCGCGTTCAAGTTGTCCAGAAAGAGTTTCCAGGCGTCTTCTGCCATGCGCCTATCTGAAAACCATTCCGTGTGTTTCCGGCGCTGCCCGCTGATCGGGTCAACGTAGCGCCCGCGGTATCCCTTGCGGTGGGTCTTCTTGCTGATGACGGCGTGGAGTTTCACTTTTGGCCCTCCTGCCTGCGGGGTAACAACAGCCAACTTCCGAAACTCATTTTCGCCTTCTTCGCCGCCTTGCGCCAGGCGCTCGCTTCGTTGGCGGTGATGCGCGCGAAGATAATGATGCGGCGCGCGTTTTTGCCAAGGGGGGGACGGCCTGCGCTGCCTCTTCGTTTTGCCATGATGATAAGTGTAAGACATTCCGCGCGCATTGTCAAGTCCTTTAAGCACCAATTTTCATTTTTTGTTCGGAAATCCGCGCGGCCACGTATGCGTCAATGTCTGAAACGAGAATGCGCCACTGGCCCAGCAACTTGAAGGCGCGGAGTTCGCCGCGGTCAACAAGGCGCTCGATTGTGCGCCAGCTTACGCCTAACATCCGGCCCGCGTCCTGCCGGCTCACTGCCCTTTGGCCGCTGCCCAGCATCGAAATCACGTTGGCGAGCGTGCGCGGCGCGGCCTGGCCTTCGAGGGGCGCGGCGTGACCTTTTGCAGAATTCGGCGAAAAGTTGCTGTTCTCGTTATCGTGCATCTGTATGTACCTCCAGTTGAATTACTGAAACCGAAGTTCTGAGGACGCGGGACCAGTAGTCGGCCTCGCCTTGCGCGTCCCGCTGATCGAAATGTAGGCAGCCGATTTTCTCCCGCTCGCCGTTGGGGTGGATGAATTCACCGCACCAGCGCTCCGATGGCGGCGGCGGGAAAAGGGTGTCTGGGTTGTGCCGGCCTGGCTGAGTTAGGTCCATCCGGCACTGTGGCCGTTTCGGCTCTACGACGCGCGTGGCCGGCTCTAGGGCCACAACCGCGGGGAACGCCTGGGACACCACTGAGCCGCTGGGTGTTTGCCATTGCTCCCTATCTGCTATTGTTTTTCTGTTCATCGCACCACTCCCTCCGCTCGCGGGACAAGGCGGTCGTTTTTTTCCTTGCAGGTCCCGCACAGCCTGTTGTGGCGGCTCTCCGGCTGAAAGGGCTGAAGGCATTTCAAACAGGGACGCTCGCCGTGCTTTGCAGCAAGGACTTTTGCAGTGGAAATCAAAGTATCATTTTGACACTTTGATTTATGATCTCCGCCCTGCTTTCCCTTTGTCCGATTGTACCTCCGCCCGCGCAACAGCGCCGCTGCATCTGGCGTTAGGTTGCGCCGCGCCAGCTTCTTGCTCAGGCCGGATTCGGCATAGGTGGGTGGCTTAGAAATCGGTTTTGTTTTGGAACCGATTTTAGCTGGCCTTCCTGCTGGTGCCTTTGGCGCGTCCCTGAGAATCTCGCCCAGGCGGCGCTCGGCGTTGATCTCATTCATGCTGCACCTCCACGAGAACCTTGGCCGTCTGGACCGTGACCAGCCGCCATTCCTTCTGGTAGAATGCGGCCTGGCGGTCGGCTTCGAGGCGGCTATGGAATAACTGCCCGACGACATCCACGCGCCCATCTGAACGGATCGCCACAATGCACCAGCGGGTGACGACCGTGGCCACCTGCGCTGCTGCCGGCGCTGTGCTGCCGGCAACCTTGGCGATCTCCTCGCGGGTGTCAATCTTTGCTTTGGCAGAATTCTGCGGAAGCAAAACTCCACCTTGGCCTCCCCTCTGATTTTCTTTTGCCCTTGCCTCCACCAGCGGTGCTGTGCTGGCCGGCGGGGATGGTTCGGGAAAGGGTAGGCTAGCAGTGCTCATTTCTTGGCCCTCCCGTTGTCGGCTTTGTGAGTTCGTCCGTTCGTCCACCGTCCACCGTCCACCCCCTAAAGGGGGGGTGGACAATGGACAGTACTGTCCAATTTGGACAAATGGACGGTTTTGGACAGTGGACAGTAACCGCGTTTTTCATAGGGGTTTTCTCCGGTAGAACCGTCCAACCTTGAAAGTGGACGGGGTTAAAAACTCACCAAAAAACTTGGCCGCGGTGCTGCGCTTGCATTTCCTTAGTTTTTCGATGCGTTCCAGGATGTCTTCATAGGCCATTGACTCATTGGCCGCGATCTCTTCCAGGACGGCCTCGGCGGCCTGCTGGGCCGATTCGATCTCCGTTGGCATCCTGTCGGCGCGCTCCCAGCAAATGCCGTGGGCGCCGTGCCTGATGTAGACTGCGTTGGTTTCGCCGGCGTCGGGGGCCTCTGACTCACGAAGGCCAGCGCGTCCACCGCGCTTAGTTGCGCGTAGTTCGTACAGGTCTTCTTCGATCTCGCGTAGGACCAGGATGGCCCGTGCCCAGTTGGTCAACTCACAAGAACCAAGCCCGAAATAGGAAAGCGCACTTGCCCTTATGTTGGTTTGGGCCTTGGGGTCCCTGCTCGGCTTTGATGTGTGGTGGACGATAACCCAGCCACAGCCGACTTGGATACCTACGGGGTTAAGGCCGTTGCGAAGAAAGGCGCTGACGTTCTTCTGTTCGTTTACGTCGGCGCCAAGGTAAGCAAGCAGTGGGTCAGCGAACATTAGGTCGGGCTTGTGGGTCAATGCCAAGCCGCGCGCGAATTGAACAAACGCGCTTCCAGTTAGACTGCACTCAGGGACAAGGATAACGCGCTCCCGCAAGCTCTCGACGGCGCCGGCCAGGTCCAGCCCGTTCACCACACCCCGCACTTGCTCGGACATGTCGCCGATGTCGTTTTCCGCTTGAATGATGATAGACTTCAAGGGCCTGCTGGGAGTAATCCCAAAGAAGGAATTGCCCAGCGCCCAGGTGCTGGCCGCCTGCACAATGGCCGATGATTTCCCCAGCCCGCTTTCGCCGATGAAAAGCAGTCCACCCCCTCGGCATAAGTATCGGTGGCCTAAGAGGCAATTCGGATCATGCTCTGTATCGTAGGCAAGCAGGGCGGGGATGTTCAACGGCGGGGCGGTCGGCAGTGTGCCCGGTATGGAGTCCAGCGCGGCAAGGGCTTCCACCAAGTACCTGCGTTGCTCTGTGACGGTCTCGGCAGAGGAGGACCGTAGTAAGGCATGATCGTGCCGGCGTATCGCGGAAAGTCCTTT
>JBEKKG010000867.1:0-3589 GCA_050010835.1 Planctomycetota bacterium | reverse complement strand
CACCATCATCTGCAACACGCCCATTGTGCTGCTGGACGAAGTGGAAAACGCCGGCATCTACCGCACGCGCGCGCTGGAACCCGTAACCCGCGTTGACCTGCACACGGGTGACGTGGTTAGCGTCGTGGGACCCACCGGTTCCGGCAAAACCACGCTGATCAATGATATTGAACTCTTCGCCGACGCCAACACCCCAACGGGACGCCGGATTCTGATCAATGGCGCACGGCCCCCGGCAGAATACCGGGACGACCCGGCGCGCAACCCTATCGCGCTGATCACTCAGCACACCACGTTTCTGTCGGACCTCCCCGTCGAGGAATTCCTGGCAACCCACGCCCGCATCCGCAGCGCAGGCGGCGCGCAAGTGGCCGGCCTGCTGGAGCGCACCCTGGCTTTCGCCAACCAGTTGACCGGCGAACCCATCCTCCTGGACTGCCGGATGACCGAGCTTTCCGGGGGCCAGACGCGCGCCTTGCTGATTGCCGACGCCACCATCATCTGCAACACGCCCATTGTGCTGCTGGACGAAGTGGAAAACGCCGGCATCTACCGCACGCGCGCGCTGGAATTGCTGCGGGAGTACCGGAAGATCTTCATCTTTGTTACGCACGACCCGCGTATCGCCCTGCTTTCCGATTACCGCATGGTGATGCAGGGTGGCACCGTCACCAAGGTGCTGCAAACGGACGAGGACGAGCGCCGGCTGTTCGTCAAGGTGAGCCAGTTGGACGCCCTGCTGAGCGGACTGCGCGAGCAGATGCGCCAGGGCCAACGGCTGGTGATGCGCGAACTGGAGGGTTGGGCATGCAACTAGTCATCTGCGCCGGGCCGGCTACCACCGGAAAAACCTCGGTGCTGCGGCACGTGACGCGCAAGCTCCTGGCAGCCGGCAAGCGCCCGGCCTTCCTGAAGATCGACGTGCAATACGCCGAGGAGGACGAGCAGCTCGCCAAGGAATTCGGTATTCCCACGGGCAAGGTGTATTCGGGCGAGCTCTGCCCTGACCACTGCAACGTGATGGTGTTGGGTGACGCGCTGGACTGGGCGCGCAAGGCCGATTGCAGTGTGCTGCTGGTGGAAACGGCGGGGTTGTGCCTGCGCTGCTCGCCCTATGTGGACGGGGG
Source organism: Planctomycetota bacterium (assembly GCA_050010835.1). GTDB lineage: Bacteria > Planctomycetota > SZUA-567 > H5-PLA8 > H5-PLA8 > JAPLOD01. The sequence goes on along the minus strand of JBEKKG010000867.1, from coordinate 2,462 downwards.
ATTGGGGATTGTGGTTCTGGAAGCCACCAGCGGGATGAATCTGCCGCTCAAAGTGGGGCCCATGCTGTCGCTCGCCGACGTCGCCGTAGTCACCAAGATCGATCGCGTCTCTCAGGCCGAGCGCGAGGTGTTCCGGGCCCGCATTCAGGACGCTGCTCCGGGCGTGCGTGTCCGGGAAGTCAACGCGCTTTACGGCATCGGGATTGACCCGTTGCTGGACCTTGTCCAAGCCACGCCGGAAACCGCCGCGCAAATGTTCTTGCGGGGCAATCCGCCCGTAGGGACCTGCACGATCTGCGTGGGCAAGAAAGAGGTTGGCTGGCAAGCGCACTTTGGCGTCGTGCGCCCGCTCGAGAATCAAACGTTCTATCGGGGTCAGTAAGATGGCCGGGCTAGACCCTGCGGCCCATCAGCAGTTATTCCCCTCAGGCCGCCCAAAGAGGAGTCTGAAATGAATGTGACCGTAAGTGACTTGCCGGGTTTGGACTGCGGCGTGTGCGGTTTTCGCACCTGTGGCGCGTTAGCGGAGCGGCTGCTCTCCGACCCGGGTTTGCTGAAGCGCTGCATCTATTTCTCGGATCAACCCAAGACCCAGGCCCCGGTCACCATCCAGGCGGCCCCGACTGCGCCTTGCGGGACGTGTGTCAACACGGCTACGGCCCCTACGGCAGGGGCAGCGTGGCAGGACAGTCTGGGGCGCGACTTCGACTTCTATCTGGAGCGCTTCCCCACGGAGCTGGGACCACGCGAGATTATCCTGCCGCACAATCCGCTGCTCACGCGGGAAATGAATGTGCAGCCGGGCGAGACGCTGATCGGCCGCCCCTTGGGCATGTCGTGCGGGTGTCCCGTCACCCACTGCGGCGTGGCCATGCAGGTGGACCAGCGCACCGGTGTGATCGTGTGGTGCGTCGCCGGACCCTTGCGTCCCCGGCAGGAAGGTTACAAGGACCTGGGTTACTACATCGCCGAGGGATACGAAGGCCTGGTCCAAAGAAGCCGCTGCCAACTTAAGATCGGAATGCGCTACTTCTTCCAGCCCACCCTGTGCATGCTGCAATGGCGTCACAGCGGCCTGGTGAATTACCTGAACCGCACCTCGAATGGAATGCAGGTTCGGCTGGAAGGACTGTGGATTGGTTGAGGGCTGTTCAATGCCATTAGGTTGTTCTGGGAACTTCGGGGTCTGTTTTGCGGCTCCGAATCTTGGCGATGACCTTGGGGGCGGCCTTTCTCATGCGCCACCACCCGATCCCTTTATAGAGAAATACAAAACCGGAAATCATAACTATGATCACAAAGATGAGACTGATTACTTGAGAAAAACTGGTTGTTAGAAGGTTGATGATAAACGATACGAAATAAGGACAGAGAGATTGTTGCAAACGTTAAATCCTGACCGACTTCCGCACAGCCCGCCTCAATCCGGTTGAGCTCGTCATCGGTCACCTAGTAAGCCAAAGGACAAGAAAACCGGCCAGGGGTTGAGCCTGACACCCGACACAATCCGCCGCCACCTCGAAGGCGAAATCACCATCGGCCTCTACTCGATCAACCGCGCCACCCAGTGCTCGAAGTGGGGGCCATCGACGCAGAGTACAAGGACGCGCTCGCGGACCTCCTGAAGCTCAGCTTCTACCTCAGGCAGGATGGGGTGGAGTCGGCACTTGAGAAGAGTCATCGGGGCGGGCATCTCTGCATATTCCACCAAGTCGTGCCAAGATCCGCACGCTACACCTGAAGGACATCGCCCTCGCGCGCCGCCATTTGGTACAGGACTGGACTCACAATGCAGCCCAGGAACAGCCTCGAGACCAGGCCGGCCACAATGACGATGGCAAAGGGGCGCTGTGAGTCCGACCCGATACCGTGCGAGAGTGCGGCGGGCAGCAGGCCAAGGCAGGCCACAAGCGCTGTCATCATGATGGGCCGCAGGCGCACCATCGAAGCCTCGAAGGTCGCTTTTCGGATTTCCTGCCCTTCCAGCCGCAGCTTGTTGATGTAGGAAGTGTTGATGACGGCGGTTTCCACCGACACACCCATCACAACCAGCAGTCCTAAGATGGAAGAGACGCTGAATGGCGTGCCGGTCAGCTTCAGCGCCAGCAGCGCTTCACGGAACGTCCGCTTCGCCCAAGCGGGGAAGAGCGCCGGACAGGGGCAGCTTGCGGCGAATCACCCGCACGGCATGCACGAAAGAGAGCCGGTCGGGATCCTCGCCCGCTTCCAGCGCCGCTTCATGCATCAGCCCCCGCACGCCAAAGTGCGCCAACAGCAGCCTGTAGAATTCTTGCCGCACCAAGTCGGGCGTCTTGCTTCGCAAGACGATCTTCGCTCCCCGTAGATGGGTCTTCAATTCATCCAGAGCGGTCTGGATTTCTCAACGCTCGTGGTAGAGGGCCGCCAATTCCTCCGCGGGCCCTGCGGCCGGGTCGAGGATCGTCGTCGCCGTCCGGTAGAGC
>JBEKKG010000866.1:0-3596 GCA_050010835.1 Planctomycetota bacterium | reverse complement strand
CAGAGGAACGCAGAGGGGGTGAGGGGGTGAGGGGGTGAGGGGGTGAGGGGGTGAGGGGGTGAGGGGTGAACAGGCATCACCCAACACGCAATCACCTGTTCACCTCTTCACCTGTTCAGACCTTCCCTCTGCGTTGAGAATTCCGCGCTAAGCGTCTGGACCGTAGATAAAAAAGGCCGGGCGCCCGCGAAGACACCCGGCCCTCCAAAATCCGCAATCTGAAATCCTCAGTCCTTTAGTAATCCTCTTGCGGCGGCGGCGGCGGCTCCTTCTTCTTCGGGATTTCCGAAATCGCCGCGTCTGTCGTCAGCAGCAGCGCAGCCACGCTGGCCGCGTTTTGCAGCGCGCACTTGACGACCTTGGCGGGATCGAAGACGCCGTCCTTCATCAGGTCGCCATATTCCTCGGTCAGCGCGTTGAAGCCGAAGTTCTTGTCCTTGGACTCGTGGATCTTCTGGACCACGACGGCGCCTTCCCAGCCCGCGTTCTCCGCGATCTGGCGGGTGGGGGCTTCGACTGCGCGGCGCACGATCTCCACGCCGATGGCCTCGTCGCCCTTGAGCTTGAGGCTGTCGAGCACTTCGCTGGCGCGGATGAGCGCCACGCCGCCGCCGGGCAGGATGCCTTCTTCGCTGGCCGCGCGGGCGGCGTTGAGCGCGTCTTCGACGCGCATCTTGCGCTCCTTCATCTCCGTCTCGGTGGCCGCACCGACGCGAATCTGGGCCACGCCGCCGGCCAGCTTGGCGAGCCGCTCCTGGAGCTTCTCCTTGTCGTAGTCGCTGGTGGTGATCTCGATTTCCTTCTTGATCTGGGCGATGCGGCCTTGAATGTCCGCCGTCTCGCCGCCGCCCTCGATCAACGTGCAATTGTCCTTGTCAACTTCGGCCTTCTTGACGCGGCCCAGGTCTTCGAGCTTGATCGCATCCAACGCGATGCCCAGGTCCTCGGTGATGGCCTTGCCGCCCGTGAGGATGGCAATGTCCTGCAACAGGGCCTTGCGGCGGTCGCCGTAGCCGGGGGCCTTGACGGCGCAGCAGGGCAAGGTGCCGCGCAGCTTGTTGACCACCAGCGTGGCCAGCGCCTCGCCTTCGATTTCCTCGGCGATGATCAGCAGCGGCTTGCCGCTCTGAGCGATCTTCTCGAGCAGCGGCACGATGTCCTTGATGCTGCTGAGTTTCTTCTCGTAAATGAAGACGTAGGCGTTCTCGAGGATACACTTCATCTCCGCCATGCTGGTGACGAAGTGCGGCGAGAGGTAGCCGCGGTCGAACTGCATGCCTTCCACCAGGTTGACATCGGTCGTCATGGACTTGCCTTCTTCGACCGTGATGCAGCCGTCCTTGCCGACTTTCTCGAAGGCCGTGGCGATCTTATCGCCTATCTCCGAGTCGTTGTTGGCGGCGATGGCAGCCACGGCGGCAATGTCTTTCTTGCCTGAAATGGGCGTGGACATCTTGACCAGGCGTTCCACGATTGCCGCAACCGCCTTGTCAATGCCGTGCTTGATGGCGATGGGGCTGGCGCCGGCGGCGACGTTCTTCAGGCCCTCGTCGAAGATGGCTTCGGCCAGGACCACGCTGGTGGTGGTGCCGTCGCCCGCCACGTCGTTGGTCTTGCTGGCAACTTCCCGGACCAACTGTACGCCCATGTTGGCGAACTTGTCTTCGAGTTCGATCTCCTTGGAAACCGCCACGCCGTCGTTGGCCACGGTGGGCGAACCGAAGGACTTCTCCAGGATCACGCAACGGCCCCGCGGCCCCAGCGTGATTTTCACGGCCCGCGCCAGCGTTCTGACGCCCTGCCGCAGCCCTTCGCGGGCTTCCTGGTCGTAGGTGATCTTCTTTGCTGCCATCGTCCCTTTCTCCTTTTCAAGCCATCAGCTCGTTAAGCGTTCTGCGCAATGTGCGGAGTGCAATCAGCACTTGGCCCACCCCTTGGTACGCTTGCTCATAGACGAAGCGCCGCCTATCCTCAATCTAGCTCTTCACCACTGCCAGCACGTCTTCCTCCGGCATCAGCAGGTACTCTTCGCCGTCAATCTTCACCTCAGTGCCGGCATAAGAAGCAAAGAGGATGCGGTCGCCTTTTTTGACCTGGAAGGCGCTGCGCGTACCTTTCTCAAGCAGTTTGCCGGAACCCAGGGCAATGACCTTGCCTTCCTTGGGTTTCTCCTTGGCGGTATCCGGGAGCACTATGCCGCCGGCAGTTTTCTCTTCCGCTTGCAAACGGCGCACCAGGATCTTGTCTCCCAGCGGGGTGACGTTCGTGGGCATGGTTTACGGCCTCCTTGAAGTTCCTACAGCGCCCCCGTTCCAGAGGGCGGCAAAGCCAGTAGTCGGCTTAAGAAAGCAAGCCAAGGGCCAGCCTCGTTGTAGTGCGTTAACTTCATACAGCATAGTAACTTGCGAATATAAAGGCGTCTGAGCCGTCAACCGTGCCACCCTAATCAAGTCAGACTGACCCATATCCGAATCCTGGTTGACCGTCATAACGGCGCACGAATATGGCAATTGAGTCTTAGCGGCTTTGCGTGTAGAATATGAAGTACGAGGATGGACGATGACGACATCGTTGCATGTGGCACTGTGCGGCACAGTCCTGGCAGCTTCGCTCTTCTTGCCGGCAGCGGAGGGTGACGGCGAGCTCAAGATTGAGGCCACTGGTCTGCGCCTTGTGGCGCCGGCCGTGTCTGCGGACGAATCGGTTCGCGCCTTCAATTGGTCGTTGGCTGACTGGTCGCCGGGTACTGCCGTGGCCTTGCTGATCACAGCGCCCAAAGGCGGCCTGGTACAGTTCGACAGCGCGAACAGCATGCTCATCAAGTTCAGCGACGACAAGGGCACGGACTTGCTGGCGCGCCCACCCACGTCCGCTCCTAATCAGCAGCGGGGCACAATGCGCAGCACTGGCAATACCGGCATCAGCCTTTTCCCGAAGGTCTCCCAAGACGGCCGCTTCTGCGCCGTGGAGGTCAATACCCCGAACCTGCCGGCCAAAGGCGCTTCGCGTCTCAGGCTGGAGGGCGTCATCACCATGCTTTGCGCCACCGAGAAGACCGAACATGCGCAGAAGAACGTGCCCCTCCGCGACTCAGCCACGATCAACGCTCCGAACCTGGAACTGATCATCCGCGAAACGGGCAAGCCGGAGATGGGAGCTGAACCCCTGGGCCTGACCTTGCGTGCCTGCCGCGACCTGGACGAGGTGGCCGAGATACGCTTCTACAAGCCGGACGGCTCGGAGATCAAATCGCGGCGCACCGGGACTTCGAAGATGGGCTTGCTGGGCACGCTGACCGTGGACTGGAACTACAACCTCGCGGAACTCGTTGACTCCGCCACAGTCAAGGTCTTCCTCTGGAAGGACATGCGGAAGACCAAGACCCCGTTTGGCCTGGATATTGACGTGGGGTCGTTCTGAATGTCACGTAACCGTCCAGTCCGAGCCGCGACCGTGAGGGAGCGGACATTGCCGCTTGCTTACGCGCGCGGCTCGGAAACTGAACAGCTTCAAGGCTGCTTGTTATCCGGCGCCGGTTTCTTGGCTGCACCGCCTGCCGCTGCGCCGCCTGCCGCTGCGCCCCCTGCCCGGGGTTT
>JBEKKG010000865.1:0-3598 GCA_050010835.1 Planctomycetota bacterium | reverse complement strand
CCACTCCGTCCATGCGCCTTCACGCCCGCAGAATCCGATCCAGGCGCAGAAGTTTGAAGATCGCCAACGGTTGATCACACAAGCCGCAAACGTTCACCACGCCGCCGTATTCCTTGGCCTTCTTGTACAGGAACACCAACCCGCCCACGCCCATGCCGTCGATGAGACGCAAGCCCGACAGATCGACGACGATGCGCGATTGCCGTTCAGCGACCAGAGCGTCGACGGACGGGCGAAAATCCGGCATGGTGAGCGCGTCCAACTCGCCCACGATCCGAAGCGTAGCAACGCCACCCGCAATGCTCGTCGAGAAGTCCATCTGTCTCTATCCTCTCTGACCTTAGATCCTGGCCCCTCTGGCTTCTGGAAATGTCGTGAAAGCCGTCATCATCAGGAAAGCAATGACTGTGCCGGCCGGAAGGTTGCCGATGTCTGGCCGCGCGTTGCCTGCCTTCCATGTTATTGGCCGAGATGATTGGCCACACGTAGTTGCCGGCGGCGTGACGATGTCCCCGTTCGGTGCCGCGCACCCGACGAGAGATTACCACCCCGTAACAGCACTTCGTGCCTGTGCGATGAGTCCCGACACTTTCACTCTTTTACGGTGGCGCGGAATTTGCGTCGACTGGGGACGAATTGGGAGTCCCCATGCCTCCTCCTCTCCGGCTGATGCGTTTGCGCCTCCGCCCTCACGCCAGCAGAACCCGATCCCACCGTGTACCAAGAAGCGATCCGTGAACTACTGAGGCGTGGCGAAGACTACTTGCCACTTCTCGGTTCGAGGTCTATTCCTATGCTTGCTGCCACGCTGAGGCATCCTGAGCGACGTGCGCAGCTTCGAGCGGACTAAGGGACCATTCGATCAAGGAGGAGCGCACATGAAACGTGTCTTGGGGCTGTCGTTGGTTGTTATGGTCCTGACGTTCCTGGCAGCCTGCGATGAGGCCAGGCTCCGCATTGACCGGGTGGAGCCGGCCGAAGGCATCACAGCGGGCGGTGATCAGGTGAACATCCTCGGGGCCGGTCTGCAGCCAGGCAAGACAGGGGTCCGTGTTGCATTCGGCAGCCACGTGGCCGAGCAGGTCGTCATCTCGTCCAAAGACAAGATCAACCTCGTCACCCCCAGCGGGGACAAAGGGCCGGTCGACGTGATCCTGGACTTCGACGACGGGCAGCGCTTCAAGATACCGGCGGGCTACCGCTACGTCGACCCGAAGGAGACCGAGGACCTGCGCAAGATGTTCTTCAACAAGCCGAAGGGTACTGAGAAGAAGTAGCTGCTGAGCTACTGTGACGGGCTCACAGTCGGCATTCTTTGATCGTCAGGGATCGCAGTGGCCGTCTGAACCTACCTCTACTTCTCCGCCTTCTTGAGCGTCTGCGCGAGCTTCACCGCCTTTGCGACGCCCTTCGCCGCTGCGGTCTTCTTCACCTTGGCCCGGTCCGCGCCCGTGAGCGACTTCAGGGCACCCAGGTACTGCCCCTGGAGCTTCCGCGCCCGCGCGACCTTCGGCGTGGCCTTCTTCGCCTTCTTTGGCGTGGCCGACCTGACCCCTGTCGCCTGGGTGACCATGCCCTCCCGCCGCGCCTCCCGGTACTTCCTGATCTTGGCCTTGGCCACGTTCTTGTGCTCCTTGCAGACCATCCCGAACACCGGGGCGGCCGGGTTCGTGCAGCCGGGCACGGGACATAGCTGTTTCTTCCGCGCTGGCGCGGGCACGGAGGCCAGGGTCAAAGGCGCCTTGGTCGCCAGGTGCTTCGGTGGCCTTCCTGGTCCGCGCTTCTGGGGAGCGCCAAAGGCGCCGGCAAGGGCAGCCTGGATTCGCTGGGCTACGGCTGCTTCCACTGTGGCCACGAGCTGCTGGGTGAAGGTTTCGATTTGGGCGGTGATGTTCGGGTCGGTGTGGGGCATTGGTCTTCCTGGGTGTCTGTTGGCCGGCAATCGTATGGGGCAAATTGGGGATGCGCAACCCGATTGGAGCGGACGGCGGTGTCGGCCAATGCTTGGCCGTTTCGCCGCTCGTCTCGCAGGGCCGCGGACAGGCCCCATGGTTTGCAAATCCGGTTTGCCTCCAGTAGAAGGAATCCCGTCGGCTGGGGTCCCAAGACATTGCATTCTGGCCGGCCGGGAAAGGGAGAGCATTGATGTCACGAGTCTCGGGAATGCTGTGTGCAGTCCGACTGCGCGCTGACCGTTGGCTTTGCGTCGCAACCCTGTCTGGTCTTGCTTTCGGCTGCGTGGAGCAGGCCGAGGAAAAGCCGACCAAAGAGGACGAGGAATACGTCAAGAGCAACCTGCTGGCCTCAGACCCTACGCCGGAGTTTGCGACGCATGCGGACCTAGACGGCAAGATCGAGTACCTCGGCATGGACGTAGCCCCAAACCCGGCGGCGCCCGGCAAGGACGTTCATCTGACCCACTACTGGAAGGTGAAGTCCGTGCCCGGCCACGAGTGGAAGCTGTTCACCCACATCAGCGGCCCCAAGGAGCAGGGATTCATCAACGTCGACCATGTACCAGTGAGCGGCAAGTACCCGGTGTCACGCTGGAAGGCAGGCGACATCATCCGCGACCAGCACTCGTTCCGCCTGCCGCCGAGCTGGGCCTTCAACAGCTTCAACGTGTACGTGGGACTGTGGCGGGGGCACGAGCGCATGGCCATCAAGGCAGGGTCGCGGGACGAAAACCGCGTTCTGGCTGGGACCGTCCCGGTTCAGGTCAACGAGCCGTCCGCGATCAAACGGTACCCGGTGCGCAAAACATCCAAGCCCATCAAGATTGACGGCAAGCTGGACGAGCCGGCGTGGAAGGCTGCTCCTTCGACCGGATTGTTCGTGAACATCATGACCGGCAATCCGGCGCAGCCCAACACCGAGGCCAAGCTGCTGTGGGATGACCAGAACCTCTACATCGCGTTCGAGAACGTCGACACCGACGTGTGGGGCACGCTCACCGAGCGCGACTCCAAGCTGTGGACCCAGGAGATGGACGAGGTGATGATTGACGCCAACGGCGACGGCAAGGGGTACATCGACTTGCAGGTGGCTCCCAACGGCACCATCTTCGACGCCTACCTGCCCACCTACCGCCAGTACGAAGACAGCTTGTACCCCAGGCGCAAGCCCTATGATTGGAACTCGAAGCTGAAGGCGGCGGTCAAGGTCGACGGCACTCTCAACAAGCGCGACGACCAGGACAAGGGCTGGACGGTGGAAATGGCGCTGCCGCTCGCGGATGTGAACGGGTTGGACAGCAACGGCGTCAAGGTCCCGCCAGCCATTGGCGACAAGTGGCGCCTCAACATGTTCCGCGTGGACTGGCCCAAAGACGCGAAGTCACAGACGGCGCTGGGCTGGTCGCCGCCTATGGTCGGCGATTTCCACAAACTGGATCGGTTCGGTGAAATCGTGTTCGTCGGGGAGAAGGGTGAGTTTTGGGCGGCGAAGGAGAGCCCGCTGAAGGGCGGCAAGAAGGACGAGGCCAAGAGGGAGCCGGCCGGCAAGACTGCCGAAAAGGAGCCGGCCAAGAAGTAGCGCAGGCGTATGATTGCCGCGACGAGTATCCGAATCCCCATTAAGTCGCCATTTCCCCGACACC
>JBEKKG010000864.1:0-3614 GCA_050010835.1 Planctomycetota bacterium | reverse complement strand
ACCCCAAACAATAACGCGGTGGAAAAAGAGATCGCCAAGACGCCGCCGCCTGCCGTGCCTGGACCCAAGCAGGATGTTCCTGAGAAGGCCGAAATAAGGGACGTGGCCGAGAAGACTGGGCAAGCGCCACAGCCCGCGCCGGAGAAAGCTATCCCTGGCGCTGAGCAAGAGAAGGCCCCCAAACCTCGTGTGGCAGTGAGCAACCAGCCCAAGAAGGAGAGCACGCCAACTCAACAGCCTGACAATGTGACTGTCCAGCCCCAGAAGCCGCCCAGATCAAGTGGTGGCGGCGGTATAGCGGGGGGGGGCGTTGCTGCGCCGGCCCCGCAGGTGTCCTCAACGCCGGCCGCCACGCCCACACCGGCGCCTCCTGCCACCTCGTCGGACTTGGCGGTCGTGTTCGTAACTCGTGACGGGCACGTCCAGGCCACGACGCCCGACGGGAAAACGATGGCGCTGGCGCCCAACCAGCAGGTGCCGTCCGGTTCCGAAATTGTCACGGACCAGGGACGCGTGGGCTTGACGCTGCCGGGCGGCGCAACCTTCTGGGTCAACGGCGGGTCCAGCCTGACGCTGAGATACCGCGGCCAGGACACGCAGGTGGCCTTGAGCAGAGGCGAGGTTGCCTATAAGACGAATCTGCAGGGCACAGGCAGCCTGGCTGTGACCGCCACAAACGTGGAGGTCAATCAAGCCAAGGCTGTTAATATGAAAATTGAGGACAACGCGGCCAAGGTGTCTGTGCTGGATAAGCAGGCCACCGTCGGAGTAAAGGGCCGGCCGGGTGTAAAGGTGAACAAAAAGACCAGGGTCATCGTCCCGCTTGCGGGCGTTGGGCCTATGGTCAACGAAACCTGGACTGTACCCCCCGACTTGTGGACGACTGACTTGCAGCCCACGATTCCTACCAGCGATCCCACCAACCAGAAACACAAGAGCCGCGGCGTCAGGCATTAGTGTCGCGTTGACGAAATGGTGTAACGGATTCCAGGAGCGGCGGGCGCCTCGCCCGCCGGCCCACGGGCGAAGGCGCCCGTGGCTCCTTAACGTTGCAGGACTTCCTCAACACGACACTAGGCTTTGGGCATTAGCACCGGATCGGGCGAATCCGGTTGGCCGCCCACAATATGCGCCGCCTCGCGGCACCCGCCATCGCACTGGCCGGCCAGTGAGCAGGGCGCGCAGGAGCGCGGCAAGTAGTCCTTCTGCGTGAAGCGCTTCCAGTACGGGTGCAGCTTTACCTGTTCGATCTCGCGAAAGTGGTTCAGCCGCACGGGCGAATGGTTGCAAGCGCGGACATAGCCCGACGGGTCAATCACAAAGAAGTCCAAGGCCGCCGAGCAGCGCGTGCCGACCTTCAGCCGTTCGTAGCGGCTGGCATCCACGATGCACTTCGGCAGTTCGGTGCCGACCGATCCGTAGCGGTTCGCCGTGCGCAGGACTTTTTCGGCGGTGTCGAGCATCTGGCCAATCTCGGCGACGTTCAACTCCAGTTCCCGCGCGTACCGGATGCCGCGCCCGCCGGGCAGAAAGCGGTTCATCAGCAGCGTGTCCGCGCCGGCCAGCAGCGCCTCGGCGATGGTCTCGTAAAGCTCATGGATGTTCTTCCGCGTCACGGTCACGCCCACGGTGGTGGTCACGCCTTGCGCGTGAGCTGCGCGGAACCAGCGCAGCACGTTGCGCGGGTCGCCGCCGGCAGTGTGCTCGCTGAACGTCGCCAGCCCCGGCAGGCTGAGGCTCAGGTTCATCCTGTGTTTGCGGCACAGTTCCAGGATTTCCTGCCGCAGCGCCTTGCCGTTGCTGAGCAGGTACAAATTGGGCGGCCCGCGGCGGGAAACGAGCGCTCCGTCCTGGGTCTCGATGAACTCCGTCTCGCACGCCGCGGCGAACTCAACAATCTCCTCCAGCCCTTCCTTGAGCAGCGGCTCGCCGCCGGTGAACGCGAAGTTGTTCACACCCATTTCGCACAGTTTGCGGATGATCGCCTGCCACTCGTGCGGCGCCAATTCCTCGCGCACGTCGAAGCCGTTGCCGCTGGCGAACCAGGGACAGGAGCAGAACAGACAGGCGTGGTTGCAGCGGTAGGTCATCTCCAGCACGGCAGTCGTGGGGAGGAAGGACGGCGCGAGGCGGCTGGTGACGCGGTCGCTCATGCTTACGGCTCCCTGCCGAGAAGTCCCCTGAGCTTATTCATCTGATCCGGGTCGGGTTTGCCCAAGGAATCTCTCTTCATGCCGGCGAGAGCTTTTTCCCTGTCGCGCAGGTACTCCTGGAGGCGCCGAAGATCCGTCTGGCCGATGCCCTTAACCCTACGTGGCTGCGCGTCCCCAGGTCCGCGCACAACAGCGATCAACTGAGGTTTCTTGACATTTGGCGAACAGTTGCGGCAGAACTCTGACTCGTCCAACTCCACAACAAAGCCTCTGATCCCACTGGCTATTTGCCGACATGCCGGCAGTCCAACCTGAAGTGCCATACCGGCCGAACAGGTTGCCGCGTCTACGTTCGAGACGTCACCCCCCGTCGGATAAAGTGTACGCTGCCCGCACTTGGGGCACACATAGGCGGTGTTCACCGGCACCCCCGCTGGCTCATAGCAACACGCGTTTGGCGGCATAGGGGGACGCCCACCCCCGCCGCAGCCACCGGCCAAAATCAGCACCAAGAGCACTACCGCGCCGACGACAAGAAGGTATGGCATAGCGCCCCCTATTTCGTTTCCTCGGCCAACGGCGGCTTCAGCCCCAGGAGTTCGCCAAGCCGTTTGGTGTGCTTCTTCAGTGGGTATTCGCCCTCGTTGTCCCATATACCCTTCGTCTTACCCTCCAGGAAATCAGCGATTATGCGCAGGTCCCCGTGATTCACCCCTGCACAACGATGCGGCTGAGCTTCGCCGGGGTGCCTGACCACCAGCACAAGCTGGGGCTTCTTCACGTCGGGGCTGCACTTCTTGCAGAACTGCGACTCATCTAGCTCAAGTTGCAGCACTTTGATTTCCTTGACCCTATCTCGGCAATCCGGCAGTTCCCATTGCACGGCATCCACAGTCTTCCACCAATCGGTGTCGGATTGCGAGAAGGCGTACACAGTCTTCTCGCCGCACTTCGGACAGACATAAGCCAGGCTTTCCGGGGTAGGTGCAGGCGTATAGCACATTGCCCCGGGTTTCAGATTCGTTGGCGCTTCGCTCCGTGCCAGGACCTCAAGCCGCTTCTCCAACTCCGAGCGCGAAGGGCTGGCCTTCTCCTCCGCTTTCGCACCAATGGGAACAGGCTCAGCGAACCTGTCGCGCCCCTTTGACCCACACCCCGCCAGGATCAGCACCAACACGGCCACCGCGCCGACGACAAGAAGGTATGGCATAGCGCCCCCTACTTCGTTTCCTCGCTCAACGACGGCTTCAGCCCCAGGAGTTCCTCAAGGCGCTGCGCCTGCCTGGCCATCGGTGTCTCGTAATCGTGCTCTACTGTGTGCGTTGGCTTGCCGGAGAGGTATTCATTGAGCAGGCGCAGGTCTTCCACCGTCACGCCCGCAACCCGATGAGGCCCCGCCGCGCCCGGACGCCGCACCACCAACACCAACTCCGGCTTCTCCACGGCCGGACTGCACTTGCG
>JBEKKG010000863.1:0-3617 GCA_050010835.1 Planctomycetota bacterium | reverse complement strand
CAAGCCACCAAGGACTTCGTGCGCCAGACGCTCGCCGAAGCGATGCGCAAGCAGATGATCAAACAGGCCGCGTTGAAGGAAGAGAACCCGCCTCCGGAACTGCTGCAGTTCTCAAAGTACGTCAAGCAGGAGCAAATCCCGGATTGGCTCAAGTACGACCACGCGCTGCAAATCTACGAGCTGCTCAAACCGCCGCATGCTCTGATGGCCAAGCTGTACCTGGAAGCCGCCCATGCCTGCCGCCGCGAGATCTACGGCGAAATCTCCGCCCCGTACCTTGACGAAATACTCCTGGAAAGCCTGGGCAAGGCCATAGACCGCATCAACAGATACGTGCGCTCCGATTGCCTGGCCATGCGCCGCGAACGCCACGATCCCGTGATTGACCCCACCAAGCCCGAAACCGATCCGCGCCTCCTCGCCCAGGCGGTGGCCCGCATCCTCCGGGTGGGCGATGAGGCGGTGACGCAGCGCAAGTTCCTGCAGGCGGGCAACGAGCGGATCGTTTTCACCAATGCGGACATGTTCGTCCTGCACCTGCTGAATGCCGGAGTGCTCGACCGCCTGGGGAAAACGGACGAGGCCGGCAAGTCCCTGGAAATGGCCATGTCCTATGTGCCTGACCGCCCCGCCATGCCTTTGGAAGACAAGAAACTCGAAGCGCGCATCGTGCGCCAGTTGCAGTTGCTGCGCGGCGTAGTCGCCGAACGTCAAATGTGCCTGAAACGGGAGCACGATTATCTGCGCAAGGCCGCCCACCACTACATCTCGGCCATCAGCTTCAATGAGCTCAAGTTCAAAGAGTGCAAACGCTTTGACCCGCAAGAGGCGGCCGGCAAAGAACTCGAGGCCGCGCCCACGAGCTACCTGTTGGGCGAGCTGCTCCGCCGCGCGGGAGAAGAAGATAGCGCCGCCGCGTGGTTCGCAGCCGCGGACCGGATCATCGAGAAGAACTTACAGTTGGTTGAGGATGCGGAAAAGGCCGCTCCACACCAGGACGTCCAGCCCCCGCTCGTGGGCGGGCAGGATACGGAGCTGACGCCCTATGCGCGCGAGCGGGAACGATTGCTGATTTTGAGGTTCTGGGACAAGGAACAGCAAGCGCTGCTCAAGGGTACAAAGGAACCCAGCGCCAACATGAAGTCTGTCATCGCGCAGGTGCTGAACGCGGTGGGCTTGCCAGCGGTCCCGGATGGCACGGCCTCCCCAGCCGCCAACGAAAGCGGGCAGGATGCCCGCACCACAACCGGCCAGGAGGCCCAGACCCCGACCGCAACGCATCCGGCGCCGGATGCCCAGCCTGCAGCGTCCCGCAAGGAACCCGAGGCCGCCGCCGGCGGGACGATCAAGACGCGCGAGCAGCTCTACAAATTGTATTACGCCGCCATCCTGCGTTACCGCAAGGAACACAAGGAGGAGAACCCTGCGTCCTTGCAGGAGTTGGTCAAGGCCGGTTGTATGAAGGCCGAGGATTCCAACCTCGATGAGAATGGCAAGCTGCTCTGCCCTGAGACGCAGGAGCGCCTGGGGTACATGCGCAAGTGGGAGCCGGGCGACAAGACCGCGCCCGTGCTCTACCCCCTGAAACTCGATTCCAAGGTTCTGTATGCGGACGGGGAAATCCGGGAAGGGCTCGCGGGAGGGAAGAACTGAAAGCCAGCAAACCGCTGGCTTGCTGTCCTGTTGTTTGTTGAGTTACGGATTCGTTTTGGGCGGTGGCGTTGCACTTGGCGGTCCGTCGGGCCTCTTAAAGCGCCCCGAGGCGCCAGTACCGGTGCGCACGGCGGCCCACGAGCCGGAGCGCATGGTCTTGCCGTAAAAGGTCGTGTCGGACTTCCGCAGGATCTCGGTTGCGGAGGATTCCTGCGGGAGCAGCCGCCCTTCCCGCCGCGCCCTCTCGCGTTCCTCAATCTCGCGCAAGTAGGCTGCGGCAAACCGGCTGATTCTGTCCGGGACTTCGTCCCGATTGCCCGGCCCATAGCAGTCCACGCAGCTCGTGGACGAGCCGCCTGCCTGCTCTTCGCGCTGGACCTTGTCGCGGGCCAGCGCATAGGCCTCGGCGTCCACATACTTCAGCGAAGCCAGGAAAATGGTGCGCGGATTGCCCAGCACGTCGCGCCGCAGCAGGAAGTCCACCTCGCCAGGGTCGCTCACCATGTTGAGGTTGATGATGGCCAGGCTGTAGGGGCTGCCGCAGGTGAGCCTTTTGAAGTCGTCTATAAGGTTGCCCGCCTCTTCGAGATTGTGGGCCACCTGCGCCAGCGTGGGGCTGACTTGCGGGAGCTTATGGAAAGCCGCTGCGATGGCGTCTATAACTTTCAGGTCGGCCGCCACAGCGGGGTCTTCAAACATGAATATGGCGTACTTGAAGTCTGGCATCGCATCCTTCCCCAAGCCAATCTCTCTTTGGGTTATTTTAGGGAGATGCAGCAGAGTTTCCAGTGCAGTTCGCGCCTGCGGAGCAAGAGCCAAGTAAGTTGAAAGTAATCCCGTGCGAGTATATGTTAAGCTTACTGTCACTGGGAGGCATACGGCAAATGGATACACCTGCGGACAAGAGCGCTCACACGTTGCGTGGCTTTACCCCGCCGGCCACGGGTGTGCCTGGCGACACTTGGCCCGCCACACAACCTTACGCGGTCTCGCCAGCCGCGGCTCCGCTTGGCGGCGCCGGGCACTCCACAGAACCGACCGTTATCGAGCCGGCCGCGGCTGCGCCTGGCGGCACCCGCGTTCCCACACGGCTCCGCCTGCTCCGGCCTGTCGAGGCGGCACCCCATGCGCCGTTGGAAACACTGGTTGTGCTGGGCGCTGGGGATGGGGGCGGTTCGGTGGCCGTGAGCGATGGCGGCGGCCGGGAGTATTTCCGTGCGCCGGCCGGCGCGGAGGTGTCCTTCGTTATCGGCGGAAGCCTCGGCACGCACACGATACAGGTGCTGGACGAGCAAGGCGCGGAGCGCGACCGCCTTGGTTTTCAGGTTGAGGCGCGCACGAAGATCGAGGACCAGAACGGGGATTTCAGCGAATTGTTCGCTATCCTCGAGAAGACCCTGCACTGCTCCAGTCCCGACGGCACAGGCGCCATCCAGTACCGCGGGCAGACCTACCGCTATTTCCTCAATTGGATTCTGGATCACAGCCACACCGCCAAGGGCATGCAGTATCTCAGTCCCCTCACGGGGCAACTGGCTGACCTCTTTCGCCACACCCAGCGCAAAGACGGCATGATCTGGAGCTTTGCCGTCCCTGCGGATGAGGGCACGTACCACGAAAGCGCCTACGCCCCCTTCGGCTACGCCTGGCGCGATGGCGGAGTGCTCTTTGCCCGCCAGCCGGTCGAAAACCACAACGAAGCGAACTTCGTGGACACGGTGTATCTGGCGTGGCAAGGCAGCGGCGACGACTTCTGGATGACCAAGAACCTCGACGCCGCCATGCGCGCTCTGGACTACAGCCACACCGACCGCGCGCGCTGGTCCACGAAATACGGCCTGCTCAAACGCGGCTACACGATTGATTCGTGGGACTTCCAGGTCGAAGACGAACATCTCGTGGGTTTCAGGCTGGGTGCAGCACAGATGATTGACGAGGAGCGCACCAGGTTCGGCGTTTTCTTC
>JBEKKG010000862.1:0-3625 GCA_050010835.1 Planctomycetota bacterium | reverse complement strand
GTCATCAGTGCGTCATGGGTGCGCCATTGTTGCGCTGTCATTGAAGCAGCGCCAGTGGGGAGCGCAGTACACAAGCCCTTCTCTGAACGCTCCCACATTGCAGGGCGACCCAGTAGGGCTTTCCGCTGGATCGCCTGGCGACCCGGCGGGTCGCCGCACCGCATCGTAGGGCGACTTGCCAAGTCGCCCCACAGAGTTGGTAGATGTACCGCAGGCGTCCCGCCCGCCTTCGTCCTCGCGTTCGGCCAGTTTGCCACGGGCGGGCGGGACGCCCGCGGTACGCTCTGTTTCCTCTGGGTGGTCAAGGCACGAATCGGAAACTGCGCCGGCTCGCGACACCCGATGCGGACGATGTTCCTGAACTGTGGTACTTGACCCATGTTGCCTTGTCCTACCTATATAATACGGATGGCGGCGCGAGGATTCGGTTTTGGAGAAGGCTCTGTGAGGGCTATTGACGGCTTAACTCAAAGGCCAGCAAGGAGATAACTTTTTTTAATTTTTCTCCGGATTTTTTCCAAGGCATGCTCCAAAGCCACCATGGAATATCCTTTACTGTAAGACTATGTAACCAAATAATAGATGTATGGACTTTATGCGTTAAGCCAATTGTATTGAATGTATTTCATGGATTGTGAGGTAATTAAGGAAGTGATAAAGAATATATTCGCCACTGTCCCGGTAACTCCTATGGCCCACTTTGACGGCGCGGAAAATCATCGGGAGGCTCCTCAAGCCGGATTCCAGACCAAAGAATGGTTCTTGCCGTGTTGTGGCACGCGCTGGTGATCAGTCAAGCCCACAACGCTCAGGCATCCTGCACTCCGCCACTCGCGGATCCAGTCCTTGAGATCCTGCTCCCAGACCAGGGGATATTCCAAGGCTACAACCCAGGCTTCATCGTAAGGCAACCGACGTTTTTGTTCCAGTAGCTCGTGGACGGCTTGTTTCGCCTGTGCCCGATATCGCTGCAGCAAATCCTCGTAGTACTGCGAAGGGGGCATGTCGGCGGCGGCGAACAATTCCCCCTGGCCACCCTTGTCCTGCCGCTCGCGCTGCTGCGCTTCTGCTCTGGCCTTCTCCATCTCCGGCATCGCTCGGCGCTCGGCCTCCTTGAAAACCTCAATCCCCTTCGTGTGACGGGTAGCGTAGATCAGGTTGAAATGCGTCCGGTCGGAGAGCGGATTAAGCACAATAGCGCTGCACGTGTACCTAAAGGCTCCTGTTCGCCGCAGGCTTGCCCGATACTCGTTGACGAGAAAATCCTCGCGGTCTAGCTGCGTTGCACCAGCAATGCGATCACGAACGCCGGGTGCGCCGAAAAGCTGCTCGAAGCTCTCGGCCGTTTCTTCTATCTCGATAAACCGGCGGATATGGCCAGTCATGAAATTGACCAACACTTCGCACGGTTTGAGCTGTAGAAGCGGCTCAATCATCTTCATGCCGAAACCTGTCCAGCCGGTCGGGTCAATGAAAATAAAGGGGAATGTGTTGGGGTCCTTCTTCACGAAAACAAGGATGTCGGGAATCGCGTCGGCGAAAACCCGATTCCGGGTCTCAATCTCCACATCCTTTACGCCGGAGGTGAAACGGGTCAGATTGTCGTATGCTTGTCTGTGGCTCTCGATGAAAAAGCAACGGAGCCTTAGTACTTTACCCAAGCCCTTCAAGGTCTCTTGTGCTTTGCGCAGTTCCGCGATGGCGATGGCGAAGGAGGCGTCCTCGTGCTTCTCGGACTGCGTGTTCCATGGGCCGGAGAAGCAGTCCACATATGTGATGCTGGGCCAGTTATGGCCCACGACGTGAGCGAATCGCTCGAGGTACTTCTTCAGGATGTCGTGTTTGACGAGGGTCTGCTCGCGCCTTTCATAGTCCTTCAGATCGCTCATTACAAGGCTCCCGCAAACAGCCCGTCGAACTGCGCGATAGCCGCCTCCTTGCCGCCCTTGTGCGCCCATGCGAGCGTCCGCTTTGGCGGCAGTTCGTCATGCGTCCTGCCGTCCAGTTCGCGGCCCGACTCGCTCTTCCGCACCCCGCCCCACTGCTTGAAAAAGAACGGCACGTGCGCCCGCTGGCATTGCAAGCGGATGGAGCGCACCCATTCCTTCTTCATCGGTCTGGCGCCAGGGCCGCTTTCGCCGCCGACAATGACCCAATGCACGCCCGACAGGTTAATCTCGCCCAAACACTCCAGCAGGGGCTCGATGGACAGGAAGCGCACCACCGCCGGGGTTTCGCGCAGGTGCTCAATGCGCGGCAGGCCGTGTTTCCGGTCTTCGACGCTGACACCCCACCAGATATGTGGCAGCCTCGCCGCGCGCTGGAGTTTGCCCACAAGCAAGTCCCGCAGGCGTGCGGAACGCTTCGTGAGAACCTGAAAAGTATGCCAATGCGCAGCCTCCATGACGCTGACCACGGCAGTGATGTATTCGTCAGGAACTCCTTCGTGGCAGAGGTCGCTCATCGAATTGACAAAGACCATTCTGGGCGTAGCCCACCGGAGCGGCTCGGCAAGCTTTTCGGTGACCAGCTTCAGGTCGAAGCCCTGCCGGTACGGATGTCCAGGCACGCCGCGGAAACGCTCGGCGAACGTCTGGGCGTAGCAGTGAGCGCATCCTGGGCTGACCTTCGTGCAGCCGCGCACGGGATTCCAGGTTGCGTCTGTCCACTCGATCTTCGTGTTTTCACTCATCGCTCTGCCCGCCTCATACTCCAATGGTACACCAGAGTCATAAGCTGGCGACTGTTATAAACTTGACCCTGCAAGCTTCAGGTCTTTGGCCCCAGAACCCAGCACTCCCTACCCCAGCACCCGCTGTGGCATGGCCAGGATTGGCAAGGACGGCGCCGTCGGCTGCCGGCGGCCCGGCCATTGCGGGCGTCTTGCAGCAAGGGCATTCCGGTGGCGGCCCGTCAGCGCCGCCAACAGGCGTTCCGCACTGCGGGCAGATATGCGCCGGCTCTTGCGGCATGGACTACCAAGCTCCGGCCGGCACCGTCTGCAGCACCCAGA
The DNA here is from genome assembly GCA_050010835.1 of Planctomycetota bacterium. Lineage (GTDB taxonomy): Bacteria > Planctomycetota > SZUA-567 > H5-PLA8 > H5-PLA8 > JAPLOD01. The sequence continues at coordinate 612 of JBEKKG010000862.1, read as the reverse complement.
TAGTACGCCGCAGTGCAACCGGCGCGCGGCCGTTATGCAAATGCCGGCCTCTTATGGAGCGCCGGCGTCCCGCCGGCATTCGTCGGCGTGGCATTACATTGCCAGGCATAGGCCGGCGGGACGCCGGCGCTCCCAGGCACCGTCAGGCCACAGCCACGGAACGCGCACGGTGCTCTTCGGCACACAGCGGCGCCACGGCATAGGGCCGCTGTGCGGCCTGTGCCATGCGCAGTCCCGCCGCGCGCAACGGGTACTTCTCCTGAATCAGGTCCAGGCCGTCGGGCAGGTCCAGCAGCTCGACATCCTCACCAAGAAAGTCCCCGAAATGCGTCTTGATGTACTCGATCATCTGGCTGCGAAAATCCCCTTCGCCAACGAAGGGACTGTGTTCTGCAGTCGGAAAAACCATGGCTCCCCCCTTTCATAAGCGCCGGATAAGAATATCGGCAAGAGGAACACGCGACCTAAGTGAAAAAAGGCATTAGGCCTTAGCCCGGGTGCATGTCAGCAAATGTACCGCGGGCGTCCCGCCCGCTCGTGGCAGGCTGGCAGGGCGCGAGGACGAAGGCGGGCGGGACGCCCGCGGTACGCCCTGGGCCGCGCATTTACTGA
>JBEKKG010000861.1:0-3641 GCA_050010835.1 Planctomycetota bacterium | reverse complement strand
CAGCCTTCCGGCCTGCGAGTCAGATGGGTTGAACCGTAGGGCGCAAACTCTTGGAGATTCCGGAGGAATAAAGTTAAAAACAAAGCCGCGCATCATCTTCTTGCAGGCTGAAGTTCCATTCTCAGCAGGCAACCAAGGACGCTTGCGGCGCGTTCGAGGGTCTCAATGGAAACGGAAGAATTGTTCGGCGACAGTATCCTGTTGACCTGCATCCGGCTCGTATGCAGCTTCTTCGCCATGAGGGTCTTGGTGACGTTTCTTTTCTTCATTTCCCGCTGAAACTGTAGCGCCAGCCGCTTCTTGGCGGCGATCTTCATCACCTCTTCGTAGATCCCCTGTTCTTTCAGGAAATCATCGAAGCTGCCGCCCACATACTTCTGGTTTATCGCCATCTTCATCGCCCTTTCAGGACCTCAAGAGGCGCAGCCTCTCGCGGGCTACGTCCCAATCGTCCTTGGAGACCTTCTTCGACTTCTTGATTACGCCATGGACAAGAATCATCCGCCCATCCTCGACGATGAAGAGGACTCTTGCCCATCCTCTCCCCAGGATCGTCCGTACTTCCCAAAACTCGCCAACCTTTTTCACAAGAGGCGGTCCAACCGGCCATTCAAACTCGATGGTTGCGATGTCCCCGCCCACCAGTTTCCGCTCTTCCGCGCTGAGTTCGCCCAACAACCAGTCTCTAACAGGCTTGGTGCCATTCTCGTACCGGAAGAACTCTGCCTTTATCTTCTTCCCCTCATTCTGCGGCTTCTGGCCTTTCGCCTGTCCGCTGCTCATTGATGTACTGTATCATATAAGATACGCCTGTCAAGGCCGCCCCGCAAGATTGTCCAGCGCGTCAGTCTTCCTCCAGCGGACATTCCTTTTCCGCCGCGCAGAAACCAAGATGGGACAGCGCGCCCGCTTTCGGCGCAACGCAGGCATACCAGCCGCGCATTCTGCCTGATTGGCTGTATGCCCGGCCCGGTTTTGCGGCGGAACATGCTTCTCAGTGTCCAATGCCGCTCACTTTGAAATGACCGGATAGGCCCGGCAGAGCGGATCGCCGATAACGATGTCCTGCCAACCCACCAAGCTCGAAGCGGCATAGAGACTTTCCACTGCCGTCCAGCCGCGCGTATAACGGTCAAACATGATGCTGGGCGAAGCAATGGCTTGCAGCAGCGGTTCGTCCGTGTAGCCCTTAACGCCAGTACCCCCCTGGGCGATGAGGTCGGCGATGAGTGATTGCCCGCCTTGCGTCGGCAAGAACGTGCGAGCGCTTGTTGACACCGCCGTCTCCGCCAAGGCCCCCGCAGCGAAGCCCAGTGAATGATACGCGCCAGCATCGAACTTTTGGTCGTTGCTGCCCCAGGAGACGTAGCCCATCAGCCCGGTGCGGTTCCCGGCGAAACGGTCGGTCGTCTCCAGTTCGACCGGGAAGTTTCGCGCTTTCAACAGCTCAGCCGCAAGCTGCATGTCGGAATTGAACTCTCCGTACTTGCTCTCGGCGGTAATCCTCACCATCTCCCCGGTTGCGAGTTTGACGGGGAGGATGGAATAAGGCTGCTTCGCCTTGTCCGTAAAGCCGAACCCTGGGCATTCGTCCAGCAGGATGCTCCCCTCCGGCTTCTTGCCAGAGCGCACTGCTTGCTCCGCAGCCAGGGATCTGGTGACCAAGGCTTTGGCATCGGCCTCCGTGTACCCGTCCAGGCGGCTCACCAGGAAGCCGCCGAATCTTGCATGGGAAAACGCATCGGTGCTCTTCCAGAATCGGTTAGCCCATGCCAAGCCGTGGAAGTCGCGCCCATAGTTGGGATCGCTGATGTCTATTCGAATGGCCCCTGGAATCTTGTCGTAGTCCAGCGCCGCCAAGTAACTGTCCAGGGCGACCCGCCCTGTACGGGGTCCCTGCGGAGCGTCGGCGAGACGGATCGGGATTCCTTTCGTGAGCACGATGAAGTCAATAACGGGATGGCTGGCCAGGAACGCACGCAGAGGTGCTTCGATGTCCTTCTGGTAGGCCGCGAAGGGGATAGTCTCGGCATGCGCGCCAGCCGTGGCATCCTGGCACTTGATGGTCAGCACATTTTGAACACCACGGCGTTGAACATAGTCGTCCGCAACTGCCTGGGAGATAGGGCTGCTCGCATTCCGTATGACAACGACGCGGTCAGCCATGTCGGTGCGGGCCGCAGCGGGTTCCTGAGCCACCGCGACCAAGGACAGTACCAGCAAGGCTGACAGGCAACGAATTGGAGCGGTCATTGAGCGGTCTCCCGGAGAAGGATCATAAAGTACAAAGGTTAAGGAGGTCCAGCGAGCATCAACCGGAAGCCGATGTAAGGTCCCCGGATGACCGGTGGGTTCCAGTCACGATTCGCCGAGCGGCAGCTCCTTAGATTGAAGTCGTACCAGGAATTGCCCCGCAGAACACGGTACTCGCCTTGGGGCGGGCCTTGCGGATTCAAGGCAGCTTCCGGCTTGTAATCCCCGTACCAGTCCTGACACCATTCCCAGACGTTGCCGTGCATGTCATAGAGGCCGAAGGCGTTCGGTTCTTTCTGACCGACTGGGTGCGTCGTCCCGCCGCTGTTCGCGGGATACCACGCGGCCCGTCCCAAGTCCGCCTCGGTATCTCCGCTGTAGTACGCCGTCGTGGTTCCGGCTCTGCACGCAAATTCCCATTCCGCCTCAGTGGGCAAACGAACCGCCTGGCCAGTCTTCTTGCTGACCTTCTTGCAGAACTCCTGCGCGTCATACCATGAGACTGTTTCGAGCGGCAGACTCGCCCCCTTGGACCCGCTGGGGTTCTTGCCCATGACCTGCTGGTACTGCTCCTGCGTTGTCAAAAACTTAGCCATGTAAGAAAGCCTTGTCAGCGTGACTTCATGCGCGGGGGACGCACCCGACAAGAAGTTGCGCGATGCCCAATAGGCCCGCCAGCAGCGGAAACCGCCATATTGCGCGACGCCCAGAACCAGGACGACGACAATCAGCCAACGCAGCGAGAACTGAAAGCGGCGATGCTGGCGGACGGCGCGTACCAGGACTTGCGCGACCAAGAGCAATACGGCCAGGCCAGCGATCCCCAAGACGACGCCGCCTACCCATGGCGACTCCGGCTCCGGCGTCCCCATGACGAACTTGCCTGCCGGAATCAGGACGAATTCAAGATTGACGCCGTTGCCCAAGTCCAGCGTCTTTGTCGGCGGCAGGTTCACGCGCTTCGCATACTGCTCGGTTGATTCCTGGCCGTTCCAGAGGGGAAACGCAGCGGGCGGTTGCGCGTCTGCCGCTGCAAGCCAGGTTGCCGCCATGCAGAGCCAGCCAGCCAGGGAAAGGAATCGGAACCCATTCATTTCACCCCAAATTATACGCGCACAGGGCGGAGTTGAACAGAGGGAAGAACCAGGCTTGGAGAGAAGGGCGCGCCCCTTTGCCAGATTTCGGGGGAATGAAATCAAAAACAAACCGGGGTTCATGGGCGACTGGCATCCCGTCCAGGTCAAGCTGAAGGACAAGGCTGGCCCCGCCATGGGTGCATGTCAGCAAATGTACCGCGGGCGTCCCGCCCGCCCGTGGCAGGCCGGCAGGGCGCGAGGACGAAGGCGGGCGGGACGCCCGCGGTACGCTCTGGGCCACGCATTTACTGA
>JBEKKG010000860.1:0-3641 GCA_050010835.1 Planctomycetota bacterium | reverse complement strand
GTCCTCACTATGGACTTCGACTGGTGCTTTCAGCTCTCTTGCAAGGAAGGATTGAGCTTCGGTCAAGGCTTTGTATTCGTTGAGTTCTCCGAGGGCGTTTCTACGTTTTCGCAAGTCCGTCGGCATGGTTCTTACTTGCTTCACTAGTTTAGCGGCGAATTTTGGTAGATCCTTGTGTGTTGTTATTTTCGCGTTTAGCATGTCTCTTATCAGTCCGTCTAAGGTTTCTGGTTGTTTGTCAGCGCGTTGTAGTGCTTCAGTTAGCACGCGCCATTTCCATTTTGCTGTTGTGTAGTAGTGGATTTTCTTTGGAGCTATTTTTGTTGTGGACACTATTTCTTGTGTATCGTCCAGAAGTTGTCTTACTAGTTCTTCTAGTTCATCGGCTTGAAGGTCTATGCTAGATTCGTTGAATTCGGGCCATTTCGCAGTTGTGACCAAGCCTTGTTGTCCGATGAGTTTCCAACTTTCTTCAGCCAAGTGCGGAGCGAAGGGTGCTAGGAGTCTAATCCAGATTGAGAGTACGTTCTTGATAACGTTTGAATCAGGTTTCGTTGCTCTTCTCTCATACCATCGCAGGTCGTTCCAGATGTCGTAAATTGCTGAGGCTAGGGCAGTGCGAGTTTTGAGTTTTTGTATTGATTCGGAAACGGTTTTGGATTTGGTTTGAACTCGGTCGGTTAGCCACTTTTCAAGGTGGCCGTTTGTGTTTTGTTGTGTCTCTTGCGCTTTCTCTTCTACGAGGCGGAGGAATGATTCAAGTCGATTCTGCATGTCACGCGCATTGTCATGTCGCCAGTCAGGATCATCCATGCCTTCGGCGGCGAAGAGGAGCGGGGGGTACTCGACAACTTCCCCGAGGACCGGCAAACGGCGGAGACGACGCTGCTCTTTCTCCAGCTCATCATGCGCAAGTTGCGCCGACCCGGCTACGGCGCAGAGCAGCCCGGCCGCGCCGCCGTCGTCGTCCCGAACGGCACCCTCTTCGGCGATGGCGTCTGCGCGCGTGTGAAGGAGGATCTGCTCAAGGGCTTCCACCTCCACACCATCGTACGACTGCCGAACGGTGTCTTCGCGCCCTACACCAGCATCCCCACGAACCTGCTCTTCTTCGACCGCTCCGGTCCGACGCAGGACGTGTGGTACTACGAACAGCAGTTGCCGGAAGACCGCAAGAACTACACGAAGACCGCGCCGATCCAGTTTGAGGAGTTCGCGCCGTGCCTGGAGTGGTGGGGCAAGCGGCAAGAGAACGAGCGGGCGTGGAAGGTGCCGGCCAAGGATATCCTGGCCAAAGGCTGCAACCTGGACATCAAGAACCCGCGCGGCAAGGAGGACTTCGAGCACTTGCCGCCGGAACAATTGGCCGAGGAAATCCTGAAAAAAGAACAACGCCTTGCGGAAATCATGGGGGAGATCAAAGGGCTGTTGAAAGCAGGGAAATAGGGCATATAGGACAGATATGACCAATCCAACTGATGCCCAGGGTTCACCTGGCCTGATCCCGCCGCATGGCGGTTACAGGCAGCTCAAGAGCTACCAGATGTCCGAACTGGTTTATGACGCGACGGCGAAGTTCTGCGACCGCTTCATTGACCGGCGCTCGCGCACTCACGACCAGATGGTTCAGGCCGCGCGCAGCGGCAAACAGAACATCGCGGAGGGCAGCCAGGCCAGCGGCACGTCCCGGAAGATGGAACTCAAACTCGTGGGCGTGGCACGCGCCAGCCTGGAGGAACTGTTGCAGGACTACCAGGACTTCCTGCGCCAGCGCGGCCTGGCGCTCTGGCCCAAGGAACACCCGACGGCGCGCGCGGTGCGCGGGCTGGCCTACGCTCCAGATAGGTCCTATTTGACCTATAAGACCTATGTTGAGGACGCTCCAGCCGAAGTGGCCGCCAACAGCCTGATCTGCCTGGTCCACCAGGCCAACTACTTGCTGGATCAGCAGCTTCGGCAGCTAGAACAGACATTCTTGCAGGAGGGGGGCTTCACCGAGCGCCTGTACCGCACGCGCCAGCAGGCGCGCGTCGTTCCACCACGGCCCAATTTCTCGAATCCCCGCAATCAGCCACAACCGCCTGGCCCGCCCAACCCGCCCCGTCCACTCAATCCGCCTAGACCGCCTAACCCGCCTGGACCGCCTGATCCACCTAAACCGCCTAATCCACCTAGACCACCTAATTCGTCCTATCCGTCCTATCCAACAACCGGGCGGCCACCCAACCCACCGAGGAAGCCATGAAGAAGACGTGGCCGCTGGTGGCGCTGTCTGAGATTGCGCGCCCGATCAGTCGAAGCATCCTTGTGAAGCCTGGGACCGCATACCGTACTATCGGGGTGAAGTGGTGGGGCGAAGGCGCATACGAACGCCAAACGATTGACGGCTCGGAAACGGCAGCGAAGACGCTATCGCTGGTTCGTGAAGGCGACCTCATCATCAACAAGATATGGGTGCGGCACGGATCAACAGCAATCGTGACAAAGGCGGTAGACGGCTGCGCGGCGTCGGGAGAGTTCCCGACCTTTGAATTGGATGCGACCCGCGTCATCCCCCGCTGGCTGCACTGGCAGACGAAGACCCGCATGTTCTGGGCCAAGTGCGATGCTCTGTCGAGAGGAACAAGCGGGAAGAACCGAATCAAGCCGGAGTTGTTCCTGACGATCACCGTTCCCCTTCCCCCCCTTTCCGAGCAGCGCCGCATCGTGGCCCGGATTGAGGAACTGGCCGCGAAGGTCGGAGAAGCCCGGGCCCTGCGGCGGCAGGCGGCGGAAGAGGGCGAGTTCTTCTTTGCTTCTGCAACGAAAAGAGTGCGCCTGCAGTCCCTCACCGGGAGCCGAGCCAAGCGCCTTGGAGAAATCGCCACGGTTACATCGGGCGGCACACCTGCACGAGAAGTCGCCACGTACTGGAACGGTGATGTCCCGTGGGTCAAAACTGGTGAACTGAAAGACGCGGACATTCGCGCCACTGAGGAATACATCACCAATGAAGGTTTGCAGAACAGCAGCGCCAAGGTTTTCCCAGTGGATACAGTTCTTGTGGCTCTTTATGGTCAGGGGCAGACTAGGGGACGAACAGGGAGACTTGCCATTCCTGCGTCAACAAATCAGGCTTGCTGTGCGATTCTTCCATCACCCTTGCTTGAGCCCAGATTCGTGCAGTGGTGGATAAGAACCCTCTACTATGAAATGCGCGAGAACAGCCACGGTGGAGCGCAGCCAAACTGGAATGGGCAGACAATCAAGAATGTCGTGATAGCAGAGTTGCCACTCAAGGACCAGCGCCGCATTGTCTCCTACCTCGACGGCCTGCAAGCCCAGGTGGACGCGCTGAAGAAGCTCCAAGCCGCCACCGCCGCCGAGCTCGACGCCCTCCTGCCCTCCATCCTCGACAAAGCCTTCAAGGGGGAATTGTAACGTCATGCCCGACATACGCGCCAACCCCGACGGTGACACCGGCTCGCTGGAGCGCGAGACAGACGAGCGGGTGTACCGCCTTTTCGGCCTGACGCCGGAGGAGATCAAAATTGTGGAAGGTGCAACCCAATGAAACCGGAATCCGAACTGGTTCTCTACCAGACCGAGGACAACCGCACGCGCATTGAAGTGCGGCTGGAGAACGAAACGGTCTGGCTGAC
>JBEKKG010000859.1:0-5642 GCA_050010835.1 Planctomycetota bacterium | reverse complement strand
CCTTCTTTTCGAATCGAGCGCATGGCGCCGGACTCTCCTTTGCTTCAGGAAGTTCTTCTTTTGCACGCAGCCAACAAAAGCACCCTCGGCGCGTTCCCCAAAGGGGCATTTGAGGAGGCTGCACGCCGGAAGTGGATCCTTGTTGCGATCGCTCCAGGCAATTCTGTCGCTGGATACGTTGTGTTCCGCGTGGCCAAGAATCGCGTGGCCATTACCCACCTCGCAGCCGGCAAGAAGTTTGACGGCCGGGGGGTTGCTCGTTCGTTGATGGACGCGCTAAAATTGGAAACCAAACACCTGGCCGGAGTCAGCCTCAAATGTCGTAGGGATTACAATCTTAGCGACATGTGGACAGGTTTTGGGTTCACCGTCCGGCACACGAGGGAAGGCCGAGGCCGCGATAGAGCATTATTAGATTGTTGGTGGTTTGACCTTTGGCGGCCAGATAAATTGATGACTTCTGGTCAGCTAAATTGATCGCGGCCGACTGGGCTATCCGCTGAGATCAAGTGCCCAGACCTGCTGGTCGGAGCTTTTTTATTTCCAAGTGGTGGGACGAGGGAGGCTGACGTTTAGTCATCGGTCAGCAAAATCCCCGCCTCACTTGCTCGACACTGGTGTGTCAATTGGGTAAGACGGGGACATCAAGTTTACGATCAGCATTCTGAGCCAAAGCTTCGCGGATTTGCAATCAGGATCGCAGAGCATTTTGAGTATCGGCCGGACTGGTATCGCCAGGGCCATGTGGCTGCCTTGGCGCGGGAATACTATTTTGTTCTGCGATCGGTATTGCGGGCCAAGCCTGGTTTGCGTGCCTGCCTGACCCGGTGCCGGCATTGCCGGATTTTCTTTCTGACGCACCCGTGCAACTTGCACCAGTTGGGGCAGATCCGGTGCCCGTTTGGTTGCCGGACCGAATCTCGCCGTCGCGGAGCCCTTCGGCGCAGCACCGCCTATTACAGCAAGCCGAAGGGAAAAGAGGTTAAGAAAAAGCTCAATCAACGCCGCTGTCGTCTGCCGCCGCGACAGGTCGGCCCAGGGCCGACGACGACTCTGCCGAAGCGTCCCCCGCGCCGGCCAAAACCAACCGCGGCTAAAGGGAACTTCGTCCCGCCCAGCCCGGGGATAGTCCAGCACGTCCGGATGGTCGTCAGTTTGATTGAAGGCCGTCGCGTCAGCCGCCGCCAGGTGCTGTTGCTGCGGGCCAAGATTTTGAGACAACGCACCCTGACGCGCCGCAAGAGGATCGATCATGCTGTGCTTTGGCTCAAGAAAAGGCCTCCCTGAGCGCGGTGCTCGGGGGCCAAGGGGCCAGACCATGGCAAACGAAGTGGAATTGGCCAGTTTAGACCTGCGCTACCAGGGTTTTCGGCTCCAGCAGCCGGCTCTGGAGGGACGGCTTTTGTCTTCGATGGCCCAGCGCGGCATCCAGGAGCCTCTGGAGGGCGTGAACCTCTCCGCCGCCTGCCCTTCCGGCAGAGAGGGACAGGCCGGTCTTCAGGAGGTCAAGGTCCTGCTCAACGGCTTTAAGCGCTATCGTTGCGCGCGCCAGTTGCGTCTGGCGACGGTGCCGTATAGTTCCCTGGGCCAGGATGAGGCGGGGGCCATCCTGAGCTTGCTCAAGACTTCTAACAACCGGGCCTTGAGCATCCTCGAACAGGCGGCTTTCATCGCGGAGCTAAAAAACGTGCGCGGTCTGAACGTCGCCGAGATTGCCGCCGAGCTTTCGCGCAGCAAATCCTGGGTGACCATGCGCCTGGGTTTGATGGTCCAGATGAGCGAGCCGGTGCGCCAGAAGCTCTTCACCGGGGCCTTTCCCGTTTATGCATACATGTATTTGACAAATCAGTTCATGCGCATGAACGGAGTCCAAAGAGAGCAGATCCAGCAGTTTGTGCTCGCCGTCAGCGGCCAGGGTTTAAGCGTGCGCGAGGTCGAGCAATTAGCCCACGGTTTTTTCCGCGGGCCAGAGTCCTTCCGCCAGGAAATCCTCAAAGGCAACCTGGCCTTGTCGCTGGACCGAATGCGCCAAGTCCCCCAAAGCCCGGACGGGTGCAGCGAGTTTGAGCGAGTTCTACTGGGCGATTTGGAACTGACTCAGAAGTATATGCAGCGGGTGATGGGCAAAAGTCAGCAGCACGCCAAACTGAGCAGCCGGGCCTTTCACGCGCAGTCTCATTTATTGACCGCCGGCATCTTGAGCCGCTCGCCGGCGTTCGTTGACACCTTAAAGCACCTCCATGATCGAAACGGACAAGCGTAAAGCCGCGTTCCTGCTCCACCAGGAAGGCCAGTCGGTGCGGGAGATCGCCCGGTTATTGGGGCTGAGCCCCAACACCGTCAAGCTCATCATCCAGCAACAAGGCGCCCCGCCGCCCTCGCATCCGCGCGCCGACAAGCGCCAGCTGGAGGAGGAACTGCTGCGCCGGCTTTACCAGCAATGCCAGGGCTGGGTCGTGCGCGTGCATGAAAAGCTGCTCGAGGAGGAAGGCGTGCGGGTGAGCTACTCCACGCTCAAGCGCCGGCTGCGGGAATTGGGCATCAGCCACCCGCCCCAAACCCGCTGCGCCCACGTGCCCGATGAACCCGGCGCCGAGATGCAGCACGACACCAGCCCCTACAAAATCGAGCTGGGCGGCACGCGCACCGGGATTATCGCCAGCCTGATTTATATGCGTTACAGCAAGCGCCGCTATCTCAAGTTCTATCGTGCTTTCGACCGCTTCAAGATGAAGTGCTTCTTCCACGAGGCTCTCACCTTCTGGGGCTACGCCGCCCGCCAGTGCATCATCGACAACACCAACCTGGCCCGACTGCGCGGCACCGGTGCCAATGCCCTCATCCACCCGGAGATGGAAGCTTTCTCCAGGCAATATGGCTTCGCCTATCGCTGCCACGCCCTCGATCATCCCAACAGAAAGGCGGGGGAGGAGAGAAGTTTTTGGTTTGTAGAGACTAATTTCCTGCCCGGCCGCACCTTTACCAACCTGGAGGACCTCAACCGTCAGGCCTTCCTCTGGTCCACCGAGCGCCTGGACCACAAGCCCCAGGGCAAGCCGGGACTCATCCCCGCCCAGGCCTTCGAGCACGAGCGCACTTACCTGCTCCCGGTTCCCGCGCTCCTTCCCCCTCCCTACAAGGTCCACGGTCGCGGGACCGATGAATATGGTTTTATGAGTTTTGGCGCTAACTATTACTGGGTGCCCGGCACCCGGCGCGAGGAAGTGAAGGTGCTCGAATACAGCGACCGGTTGAAGATCTTCCAGGCCGGTCAGTCTCTGGCCGAGTATCCGTTGCCCGCCGACGGCGTGCGCGGCGCCAAGTTCAGTCCTCCGGGCCAGCCCTCCCCGCCTCATCACCCCCACAATCGCCACCGGCCCACCGAACTGGAAGAGAAGCACCTGCGCACTTTGTCGCCCACCATCAGCGCCTACCTCGATTATGCCCTGCCTCTCAAGGGCCTCTCCCGCCACCAGTTCCTGCGCCGCCTGCTGGCCTTGAGCCGCAAGATGAGCGTCGAACTGTTCAGCCAGACTCTGGAACGCGCCCGCAAATATCGCGTCACCGACCTCCAAACCCTCCAGAACATCGCCTGGCTCTATCTCCAACAACAGAGCCCTGGCCAGGCGCTCTTGATCGAAATCGATGCCGACTTCCGCCAGCGCCCAACCTATCAAGAAGGCTCTCTGACCGATCCGCCCCAGTTATCCAGCTACCAGGAGCCGCCGGTCGAGCCTCCCAACGCCTCCTGAAACTCCTACCATGACCAAAGAACTCTCCGACATGCTCAAATATCTGCGCCTGAGCAACCTCCTGGCCCACTGGGACGATTACCTCAAGCTAGCCGCCGACAAAAACCTCTCCCACGCCCGCTGGCTTACCGGCCTGCTGGAGGAGGAATATCAACGCAGGCGCGAGAACGCCCGCCAACTTCGCCTCAAGCACGCCCGCCTGCCCGAAATCCTGGTCCTCGAAACCTATCCCTTCGAGCGCCAGCCCAAGCTCAACAAAAAGCGAATCATGGCCCTCTACGACTCCCTCAGCTACATGCACCAACACCAGAACGTCGTTTGGCTGGGCATCAGCGGCTGCGGTAAAACCGGCTTGGCCACGGCTTTCCTCATTCACGCCATCGACCAGGGCTATCGCGGCCGTTACGTGCTTTTCGCCGACCTCATCAACGAACTCTACGCCGCCGTCGCCGACCACTCCGAAAACAAAGTCCTCAAGAAATACCTGGCCTTTGACACGCTCCTCATCGATGAGCTTGGGTACGTGGAAGTCGAACCGGTCCAGGTCGGCCTGTTCTTCACCCTCATGCACGAGCGCCACAAAAAAAAGCCCACCCTCATCACCTCCAATCTGGGCTTTGCCGAATGGGGTTCCTTCCTCAAAAACGACCACCTGACCAACGCCCTCATCGACCGGCTCACCGAGAACAGCCACGTCATCAATATGAAAGGCTGCAAGAGCTTGAGGTCCCCGCTGGAGGCCGAACCTTGCGCCGAGCCATGACCTTCGCCCAGCGCCGAGACTTAGCCCAGCGTCTGCGAACCATTCCGCTGGAACGGGTGCTGCCCTTGTGCGGTGGTCAGCCCGACCGCGACGACCGGCACAAGTGGCACACCCCGGCGGCCACTCTCTCGGTCACCGGCGCCAAGTTCATGAACTGGACTTCGGGCCGGGGTGGTGGCGGGGCCATTGACTTGGTCATTCACTTACATGGCCTCGACTTCAAAGGCGCCGTCGATTGGCTGGTCAGCCACTTCGCCGGTGGCCTCCTGCCACAGGAACCAAGGCCACTCCCGCCCGCCTCCCCATCCGAACTGCGGCTCCCCAAGCCGGACCCCGGCCAACTGACACGTGTGCGCGATTACCTGATCGTTCAACGGCGCCTGCCTTCCGGCTTGGTCGCCTCGCTCCTCGACTCCGGCACCCTCTATGCCGATGCCCGAGCCAACGCCGTCTTCCTTCTATGCACCGAGCACCAAGTTCCCGTCGGCGCTGAACTTCGCGGCACCACCCCACTAGGTTGGCGTGGCTTAGCTCCCGGCTCCCGCAAAGACCTGGGCTGTTTCGCCATTCCCGCCCAACCCAGGTCCACCATCGTCCTTTGCGAATCAGCCATTGACGCCATCAGTTGCTTTGCCCTCCATCCCGGATACCGGTGCCTCTCCACCGCCGGCGCCCGCCCCAACCCCCTCTGGTTGCGGCCCATCTTGGACCAAGGTTGTCAAGTTTACTGCGGCTTCGACGCCGATCCCACCGGCGACGCCATGGCTGCCGCCATGATCGCCCTGCACCCCGCCGTCCAACGCCTTCGCCCCTCCCAGCACGATTGGAACGACATCCTCAGGCCCCAGGACTAGTCGGGCTGCCTCTCCACCGCATCTTCCCTGCGCTCGCCGGGCCTTCACTACCTGGAAAGGGGCCACTACTTGGAAAGAAGAACCACCGCCCCCAGCCCTGCCGGGCGGAATCAATTTAGCTGACCAGAAGTCATCAATTTATCTGGCCGCCAAAGGCGCAAGCCCAGTTTTATTACACGGCCAGCAACGGCGTCGCCACCATCGTCGAGTATGCCGGGCCTGGCGGCGCAGTGAACATTCCCGGCACCATCAGCGGGATGCCCGTCATCATTG
>JBEKKG010000858.1:0-3653 GCA_050010835.1 Planctomycetota bacterium | reverse complement strand
ACCGAACAGTAGTGGCTCTCACTGAAGGAGCAAATTCGTATCCTGCCGTCGTCCGCTAGACTCTTAAACACATCAACCATAACTAAAGGTTTATTATGACTGACACCACTTCTATAGCATGGCTCGGCTTGGATGCCCACTCCAGAAATTGCGTCCTGGCTCAACTCGACGACCAGGGCACCGAACTCAATTGCTGGCGCTTCCCGACTCAGCCCCAGCAACTCCTCAAACATGTCCAAGCCATCCCGGCCACCGTCAAACGCCTCATGCTCGAAGAATCCAACCTCGCCCGCTGGATCGGCCAATTGCTCAAGCCTCAGGTCCAACAGCTCATCGTTTGCGATGCCCGCCGCAACCGCCTCATCAGCCAGGATTCCCACAAGCACGACCGCCGCGACGCCTTCGCACTGGCCCGGCTCCTCCGTCTCAACGAATTCAAACCCGTCTGGCAACCCGCCGACGATCAGCGCGTCCTCTTCAAGCGCGCCGCCCAAGCCTACGAAAACGCCGTCCTGCGCCAGACCCGCCTCAAGCTCCAGATCAAATCCCTCTTCCAACATTGGGGCCTCTTTCCCGCCGGCGCCTCCGTCTTTGCCAAAGCCGGCCGCGCCACCTGGTTGAAACAATTGCCTTACGATCCCCTGCGTTCCCAGGCGTTGCTGCTCTATGAGCTATTGGATCAAGCACTGGCCGGCCAAGCCCAGGCCCGCCGCCTCATGTGTCAGGCCGGTCGCCTCTTCCCCGAGATCCAGCGCCTGCGCACCGCGCCAGGCGTCGGCCTCGTCGGCGCCCATCTCTTTGTCGCCTATGTCCAGGACCCCCATCGCTTCGCCAAATTCTCCCGCCTCTCCAAGTACTGCCGCCTCGCCATCCGCGACCGCACCAGTGACAACAAACCGCTCGGTTTCAAACAACTCGACCGCCAGGGCAACGGCGTCTTGAAGGCCATCAGCTATCGCGCCTTCCTCCAGGCCGCCAAACGCCGCTCCGGTCCCCTCTGGGATTTTTACCAGGCTTCCTTGCGCCAGACCGGTTCCACCACCCATGCGCGGCTGAACACCCAACGCAAAATCCTCCGCCTCCTGTGGACCCTCTGGCTCAACGGCGAGGAATTTGACCCAAACCAGTTTTCCCGCTCCCAACCCATCGACGTGTGAACGCCGCGTGCGGGCGAACCCACGCTCAGGTGCTTGGCCGCAAGCTCAACCACCGGGCGGATCGGGAGAAGCCTCGAAATCCAAACAAATAATCGCTGAACCTCCAGTTCCGCCTGCTGACTGATCCTTGGCTTCCTCATCTCCCCATTGACCCTGAACCCTGGCGCTGTCCTCGAGTTCCATCTATCTGTCTGAGAGTGAATCAACTTTCATGCACGGTCAGTTGAATCCACCACCCTTGCGGTTTAGCTCGGCTGACGGTCTCACGACACCCTGATCGCGCCGCCTGCGTCACGCCCCGTTTAAACGGTCGTCCTGCGTTGCCAATAACTTTTTCCTTTGGCTTCGCTGTCAGGGTTGTGTCTCTTGACACCGCTTTTCATATCAGCGATTTGTTAGCACACCAACCTCGCCTCGGCGGCGAGGACCCATGACGTAAGAAACATTCGAGCTTGGCGCGGAGGTCAGTCGCTGGCAAGCTCGGGGCTGAATCGGAAGGGAAGCTGTAGGCCGGACTGCCATTGGTGTTCAATCCGAACCCGTGTGTTAGCGTGGCCCTGCGAACGCCGTCCCAGTTACTGGTGGCACGTGGCGACCTTAGGGCGTCACGATGACCCCGATCATGAGACTGTTCATTGGACCTTTGACTTCGCAGCCCGCTCCGATTCCTTAATCTCATCGTTGTGCTCAGGCCTCGGGAAAACGCGCCGACACCCGCAGGCCATTTTGTGTTGTCTCTATTTCTGTCCACTCGAATCTTCAACTCCAAAATCCCCAATAAACGCGGCCTCAGCTCTGCGACCATGTTTCTCATGAGCACACCAACCGCCTCCGAGGCGGGGCAATGACCCAAGAAACTGGCTTGCGTTGGTTGGCATTCGTTGCGTTGTTGTTGGTTCGGCGGGCGGCGGCAAGTAAACCGGCCTGCCACTGGTGCCCGATCAAAGCCCGTGTGTTAGCGTGGTTCCGAAGCCGCCGTGCAAGTCACTGGTGAGTCATCGTTGTTATCTGCAGCGATGGCATCCCGATTATGAGACTGTCTCACTTGCTTTAACACGCTTCGGGCCGTCCGCCCGCCGTTCAACGAAAGGCACAGTATGTCCGCTCCCCAAAAAGTCAAAACGAAATCCACCCGCAAAACCAATGTCCAACTGCCCACACTCCACCCCCACGCCGCCGGCATCGACATTGGGGCCACCCAGATTCAAGTAGCCGTGCCCTGCGACGCCGATCCCCGCCCGGTCCGCACCTTCCGCACCTTCACCGATGAGCTGCACGCCTTGCGCGACTGGTTGAAAAAGTGCGGAGTGCAGACGGTGGCCATGGAATCCACCAGCGTCTATTGGATTGCGCTGTTTCAAATCCTCGAAGCGGCCGGCCTGGAGGTCTGTCTGGTCAACGCCCGCCATTGCAAGAACCTCCCCGGCCGCAAAACCGACATCAGCGACTGCCAATGGCTCCAATACCTCCACTCCGTCGGCCTCTTGCGCGCCAGCTTCCGCCCGCCCGAACAGATTTGTGCCGTCCGCTCGCTCCTGCGCCATCGCGCCAATCTCATCCGTTACGCCGGCAGCCATGTGCAACACCTTCAAAAAGCCCTCACCCAAATGAACCTGCAAATTCACAACGTCATCAGCGACCTGACCGGCGTCACCGGCCTGGCCATCCTCGACGCCCTCCTGGCCGGCGAACGCGATCCGCAAAAGCTCGCCGCCTTGAAAGATCACCGCATCAAGGCCAGCCGCGACACAATTGCTCGTAGTTTGCAAGGCGACTGGCGTCCCGAACACCTCTTCGTCATCCAGCAGGCCCTCGATACCTGGCGCCATTACCAAAGGCTCATCGCCCAGTGCGACCAGCAGATCGAACTGCTGCTCGCCCGCTTCGACAGTAAAGTGGATTTGTACCAGCACCCGCTCTCCGCCACCAGACTCCAGCACAAAAAGCCGCAACGTAACGAACCCCACTTCGATGCCCGCTCCGAACTCTACCGGCTCTGCGGCGTGGACCTCACCCAGGTGCCCGGCCTCCAAGTCAACACCGCCCTGGTCCTCTTCACCGAACTGGGGCCGGACTTCGTCACCCGCTTTCCCACCGCCAAATCCTTTGCCTCCTGGCTGGGTCTCTGTCCGGACAACCGCATCACCGGCGGCAAAATCATCTCTGTCAAAACCCGCGACGTCAAAAGCCGAGCGGCGATGGCCTTGCGCCTGGCCGCCCAAAGCCTCTGGCACGCCAAGGACTATCTGGGCGACTGTTTCCGCCGCTGGAAAGCTCGCTTGGGCACCCCCAAAGCCATCACCGCCATGGCCCACAAACTCGCCCGCATTATCTGGCACCTCATCAAGTATCGCACGCCTTACGATCCCGCCGTCTGGGCCCAAGCAGAGGAAAAACTTAAAAAGAAAAGACTCAAATTCCTCCAACAAACTGCCGCCGCCCTCGGCTATACACTACTCTGTGCCTCATGAACTTATACGCCTAGTTTCTTATGAG
>JBEKKG010000857.1:0-3663 GCA_050010835.1 Planctomycetota bacterium | reverse complement strand
CCCGCCGTAAGAATTATCGAGAAGCTGGAAAAGGTGCAGGGTTAAGTCGTCCGGACTGACCGCTGGGGTCTTTTCTTTGGCAAAATGGAGGCCCGGAAGGCCCACGGTCGATAGAAGAGCGCAGAATGCCGCAATCAAAGAGAACGAAGGTCGACCCATTCGCATGTTCCCTCCCCTACTACGGCTCCAGCATCCCAAGCATGTGGAGCACTGTCTCCTAAGAACATATTCGGACTATTGCTGTGGGAATACTACTCTCCCCTTGGCGCGAAAACAATAGGGCAAAAGAGTAAAGGGTAAAGGTTGAAGGATAAAGGCTAAACAATGGCTGAGCGGTGAGTAGGAACCGGCGTAAACATGGCTCAGAGTTGGTTATGGGCGAGACCTCCAGACCGCAGCTCCAGGCGGCGGGCGTCATTCATGGCAATCACGTGGACCGCGGCGCGTGGGCGTAATCCCCACGATGCGCGCACCACAAAACAAGAAGTGCTCAGCCCACCGTTCGCGTCTGGGGTTGAAGAGACGCACCAACTCACCGCTGAGGGGATCCGTTCACCTGGAACAGCTTGACACCCGTTGCACGCAGATCTTCGCGCTGCGCCTGCGAGCGTAAAAAAAGCATTGCGTCATCCAACTGGCATATAATCCTACGCCGATGACTCGTTGTGCACAATGTGGCGGAGAGATGGCCGAAGGGGCGCGATTCTGCGCATCCTGCGGCAAGCCCGCGACTCCGTTCACGGAACTGCCGACTGAAGCACCAGCGCCTCGGACGCCCCGGCGGCCAGGCTCGTCTTCGCCGGGCACGGGACGCTCCAGCTCGGGCTCCGCGATGGACGCCGGCCGCTTTGCGCCGGGCGAAGTCCTGGGCGAGCGTTATCGGATTATCGGCTTGCTGGGCCGCGGCGGCATGGGCGAAGTCTATCGCGCCGACGACCTGAAGCTGGGCCAGGCGGTGGCGCTCAAGTTTCTTCCCGAAAGTCCTGCGGCACCAGGCCAGTCGGACGCCGACGCCACCGCGATGGCAGACCGCTTCCGCGCCGAGGTGCGCAATGCGCGCCAAGTCTCGCATCCGAACGTGTGCCGCGTTTACGACATCGGTGAGTTCGACGGCCGGCTATTCCTCTCCATGGAATACGTGGATGGCGAGGACCTGTCTACGCTCCTCAAGCGCATCGGACGGCTGCCGCCGGCGAAGGCGCTCGAAATCGCCCGCCAGCTCTGCGCCGGGCTCGCCGCCGCGCACGACAAGGGCGTGCTCCACCGCGACCTGAAGCCCTCCAACATTATGATTGACGGCCAAGGCCGCGCCCGCATCACCGATTTCGGACTCGCCGTGCGCTCGGAGGATGAGCGGGGCGAAGGAGGAATTGTCGGCACACCCGCCTACATGTCCCCCGAACAGCTTGCCGGGCGGGCCGCCACGGTCAAAAGCGATCTCTACGCGTTGGGCTTGGTGCTCTACGAGATTTTCACCGGCAAGAAGGCTTTTGAGGCGGTGACACTGGCGGAGTGGAAACGCAAGCACGCGCAAGAAACGCCCACTGCGCCCTCGAGCCACATCGCGGACGTTGACCCGGCTGTCGAGCGGGTGATCCTGCGCTGCTTGGAAAAGGATCCTCGTCAGCGGCCGGCTTCGGCGCTGGCCGTCGCTGCGGCGCTGCCGGGCGGAGACCCGCTGGCGGCGGCACTGGCGGCGGGCGAGACGCCATCGCCCGAGCTTGTCGCCGCCGCGGGCGAAACCGAAGGCCTCCAACCCCGCGTCGCCGTGGCGTGGCTTGCTTCCGTCTTTATCATGCTCGTCCCCTTCTGCGTGCTGAGCGACAAGGTCTACATGAGCGGGGTCGTGCCTCTGCCAAATCCTCCCGACGCTCTGGCCGCGAAGGCGCACGAACTGCTCCAGCAATTCAGCTACACAGTGCCTGCGGTGGACTCGGCTTCCGGCTTCCTTCAGGACAACGACTATCTGCGATACATCGAAGAGCACGACAAGACCGCCAATCGATGGGAGCAACTGAAGTCGGGCAATCCTTCGGCGATGGTGTACTGGTATCGCGAGAGCCCGCGTTATCTCCTGGCGCTGTGGCTTTTCAATGTCGGGTCTGTCGCGCCCAGCGATCCGGCGCGAAATGTTTCCGGGATGACTTACGAAGTGCTCGATCCGAGCGGACGGCTGGAATGTTTCGAGGCGGTGCCTCCCCAAATCGACCAATCAAGAGGAGTGGCTCCAGCGCCCGACTGGCCGATGCTGTTCAAGGCCGCCGGACTGGACATCGCGGAGTTCAAGCCCGCTGACTCTGAGTGGACGCCGCCCCAGTGGAGCGATACACGGGGGGCTTGGACGGGCGCGGCGCCCGGGCGGCCCGGCGTGCCGCTACGCGTGGAAGCGGCAGCTTACCGAGGTAAGCCAGTTTATTTCGATTTGATTTGGCCGTGGACGCGGCCCTCGCGGATGCAAGCGTATCAGCCCACTGAGCAGGAAAAGGTCAGCACTGCTAGCTTTCTGGGGCTGTTCCTGGCAGTGCTGGTGGGGGCCGTCTTCCTGGCTCGACGGAATCTGCGGCTGGGGCGCGGCGACCGTCGCGGCGCTTTTCGCCTGGCCATTTTCGTTCTTGTGCTTCTCGTGCTTGCCTGGGGGATTGAGGCTCACCACCTTCCCGACGTTGAAGAGTTTGTGTTGTTTGTAATCATCACCAGCGCGGCGCTTTTCATCGCCGCTTTTGTCTGGCTGCTCTACATCGGCCTCGAACCTTTCGTGCGGCGCCGCTGGCCCAACGCGCTTATCTCCTGGAGCCGCGTGTTGGCCGGGCAGTTCCGTGATCCCCTGGTCGGCAGCAACGTTCTTATGGGAGTCGCCCTGGGCGTCGCCGGCGCGTGCCTCTTGGACACGCTTCGACATTTTGCCGAAGGCTGGTTTGGGAGGCTCCCACCCCGCCCGATGACCATAGCTCTAGACCCGCTGCTCGGAGTGCGCGGAATGATTGCGCAATTATTGGGGACTTTACCTATCGAACTCGGCGTAGCCCTCGCCCTTTTCTTTCTGTTCGTCCTGCTTCGCCTGCTGCTTCGCAAGGACTGGGTGGCGGCTGCGGCTCTCGTTCTCATCTTCACCGCCGCAAACGCCTTGTCTGAGCGATATCTACTCGTGGACGCCGTGGTCAACGCGGTATATTGGGGAATTACGATATTTATCCTGATGCGCTTCGGGCTTTTTCCGCTGATGGCATTTTTCCTGACTTATGACCTCTTGAATCTATTTGTCCACAGCATGCACCTCTCCCAATGGCATGCCGCCTCAACGATTCTCGGCGTTCTGTCTGTTCTCGCTTTGGCGGTTTATGGCTTCCACGTCTCCCTTGCCGGCCGGCCGGTCTTCTCGGGCGCCGCGCTCGATGAGTGAACGAGGCCGGCAGCGGCGGGCCTGCCTGCCCCAGGCAGGTTCCTCTTTTGCAGGGCTGAATCAGGTTTCCACTTGGGGGGGCTGGAAGGGCGGGGCTGAAGCCCCGCCCTTCCAGCTCTAGTGAGGGATCCACGCTAGTAGTCCCCAGCGCTTAGGAGGCCAATCCAAAATCAAGAGCCCAGAATAGCCCCGATGCCGTGCCGTGGCCCCGGCCAACTAATCCAAAATCTAAAATCCAAAATGGCCCCAGCCCCTAGTAGAGC
>JBEKKG010000856.1:0-3673 GCA_050010835.1 Planctomycetota bacterium | reverse complement strand
AGACATAGTATCACCAGCCTATTATGATGTCAAGGGAAAAATCCAAGAAAAAATGTACTTCAGTTCCAGGGTGGCCACACGCCTGTCAGAGCCGCGCGCGTCAGCAAGCAGTCACGGGGGGCGCGCCGTTGCCTGCTATGGGAAGGATGGGAAGAATAGGAACGATGGGACCGCTCCCTTACGGTCGCGGCTCGGATTGAACGGTTACGTTCATTTCTGGGGTGCGCAGTCCTTCAGCGCTTCCAGCGCCGCGAGCAACTCGGTGCAATCGCGGTAGCGGTCCTCGGGCTTCTTGGCGAGCATCTTCTCGATGACCTGCACGGCGGCGTCGGGCAGATCAGGCTTGAGCGCCTTGAGGCTGGGCACGGGATCGTTGAGCACCCGGGAGTCCATCTGCGGGCCTGGGGGAAAAGGAACCTGGCCGGCGAGCACTTGGTAGAACACGACGCCCAGGGAATAGATATCCGCGCGGCCGTCAAGGTTCTTGTCGCCGCGCCATTGCTCCGGGGACATGTACTGCGGCGTGCCGATAACCGTGCCTGCCACCGGCTGTTCGCCGGCCAGGTCCAGAGCCAGGCTGAAATCCACAATTTTTACTTTGCCGTCAAGGGCCAGCATGAGATTGGCCGGCTTGATGTCCCGATGCACCACGCGGCAATCGTGAGCGTATTTCAGCCCGGTGGCGGCCTGGATGACAATGTCCAGGGCCTTGGGCAACTCCAGCTTCTTGTCCCGCTCCAAGGCCCGGCGCAAGTCCTCGCCCGCGACCCATTCCACCGCCAGGTACAGCGTGCCCTGTTGTTCGGTGGCAGCGTAGAGCAGGGCGATATTGGGATGGTTGAGCTTGCTCTGGGCCTTGGCGCCGTTGCGGAAGCGTGCCACGAAGGCGGCATCGTTGGCGTACTTCGCGGGCACGACAGTCAGCGCGGCCTTGCGCGGCAGGTTGACGTCCTCCGCCATGTAGACCGTTCCCAACGCGCCTTCGCCAACCTGCTGCACGAGCTTGTACTCGCCGAGCTGTGTGAGCGGAGCGCCGGTTTCCGGTTTCGAATTGTCACGCTTGCCATGCAGCGCCAGCGCCAGGGCGAGAACCAGCACACATAGCGCCGCCACGCCCGCACCGAGGCACAGCCGCTTCCAGCCGCGCCGGGCGGCGGAAGGGATGGTCCTGCCGTGCGGCCCAATCACGGTTTCATCGAGTGCAGAGTCGTGCGGCCGCGTGGCATGCGCATGACCCGGCGGGCCGTGCGTGTGAGGTGGTCCCGACCGCGTCGGGGCTCCCTTGTGGTCGCGGCTCGGAAGGTGCCGGCTCGGAGGACCGTGTGCCGAAGCACCGGCGCCCGGCAGCGCGATGGTCTCGCGCGCCGTGAACGGCGCCTGGGCTGACGGCTTCTTGCCGGCGCGCACCAGTTCCAGGTCGGCCAACAGTTCGGCGCAGCTCGGGTAGCGGTCCGCGGGTTCCTTGGCCATCATCTTGTAGATGATGCGCACGATGCCGTCCGGCAAGCCGGGGGCGAGGTTCCGCGGGTCGGGGAGCGGCTTGGTCAGGTGCTCGACAATGATCACGTTGGCGGACGTGCCGCTGAACGGCGTGTGGCCGGTGACGAGGTGATAGAACGTCGCGCCGAGCGAATAGATGTCCGTGCGGCCGTCAATGTCCTTTTCGCCGCGGGCCTGTTCGGGCGAGATGTAGTGGGGCGTGCCCATAGCCACGCCGGTCTGAGTGTAGAACGACTGCTTGGCATCGCTGATGTTCTTGGAAAGCCCCAGGTCCACGATCTTGGCCACGCCCCTCGAGCCGCCCGGGCGGACCAGGGAGCCTGTGGGATCGTCCACGATGAAGATATTGTCCGGCTTGATGTCGCGGTGGAGGATGCCGTGCCTGTGCGCGTGCTGGAGGCCGCGGGCCACCTGGATGACGATGTCCAGGGCCAGTTCCCAGGGCAGAACTTTCTCGCGGTCGAGCAGCTTGCCGAGCGTCTCGCCCTGGCAGTACTCCATAGTGTAGTACTGTTTCCCAGCCTCCTCGCCTATCGTGTAAGCGGTGACGATGTTGGGGTGGCTGAGCTTGCCCGCGGCCTTGGCTTCACGGTGGAAGCGCGCGAGGAACTCCGGGTCGCTCGCGTACTTTTCCAGCAGGACCTTCAGCGCGACCTGGCGCTGGGCCATCGTGTCCTCGGCGAGGAACACAGTGCCCATCGCGCCGCCGCCAAGTTTCCTGAGGAGCTTGAACTGGCCGAGCTGTTGCGGGCCGTCCGGGGAAGCTCTGAGGCGCTTCTCGATTTCCTCGCGCTGGACGAGCGTGATGGCGCCCGAGCGGGTGAGCGCCTCGGCCAAGGGCATGGGGCGCCCTTGCTGCGCGCTCTGGATTTGCAGATCGCGCGCCTCGGCAACCTGCTCGGCGCGGGCCATGCCGATTTGCAGCAGGTGGCGCGCAAAGGCCTCGTCAATAGCGTTGTCCGGCATGCCTGCCCCCATTGAGCCACAGATGAACACAGATGAACACAGATGGGTCTCTAAACACAGAGGGCACAGAGGAACGCAGAGAACAGCTCTTTGTGATTTTCCTTCTCTGTGCCTCTGTGGCTCTGTGGTTCAATGTTTTTCCTCTGCGTTCCTCTGTGCCCTCTGTGTTTAGAAATCCGGGCTATGGCGCCTTCACGTTGTAGCAGAGCAGAATATCCTGGTCCCGCAGGTACAGTTTGCCCCCGCAGACCACCGGGTGGGGCCAACTGTTTAATTTGCTGCGCCCGGGCTGATCGAACCGTCCGCTTTCCTTATAGCCGCCCGGTGTGGCTTCGACGAGGGCCACAGTGCCCTTGGGGTTTTCACTGCGCGTGTAGAGGCGGCCGTCGGCGCAAGTAACGGAGCCTTTGCCGACACCGCCGTTCTGCCAGACGACTTTCCCGGTCTTGAACTCCATGCAGGTCCAGCCGCCGTGATCGCTGTGCCCATAAAGGTGCCCGCCGACGAGGACCACGCCGCCGTGGTGGTTTTCAATTTCCTTGCCGCTGTAGAGCTGCTCGGCGCTGAATTGGCCGCCCGCCGCTGTGATCTTGAAAGCGTTATGGCCCACGCCATAAGCGGAGGTCACGAAGACCTCATTGTCGGCATAGACCGGCGTAGTCACCACGGCGGTCTTGCCTTGGCGCGCGGCCTGCCAGAGCAACTTCCCATTGTTGGCGGCTACGCCTGCCACCCTCTCCGCCGTAAGTTGAATGTACTGCCGGATGCCGCCGATTTCGGCCATGATCGGGGAGGAGTAGTGCGCGCCGTCCTTGAACTCGCTGCACTGCCACACGGGCACGCCGGTCGTCTTGTTCAGAGCCACGATGGCGGCCTGGCGTCCCCCCGGAGTACACACGAGCAGGGGACCATCCACCAAGGGCGACTCGGCGTAGCCCCAGCCCGGCACTCCGCCCTTGAAGTCCGTGGTCAGGCTCTTGTGCCAGACGGCCTGGCCCGTAGCCGCCTGGACACACACCAAGTCGCCGAACTGGCCGAGCGCGAAGACCAGGCCGCCATCCACCGACGGTGTGCCGCGCGGTCCCGCATAGCTGCCGCATTCGCCCGCTTTGCCGATTCTGGCAGTCCAGACTTGCTTGCCGGCCGCGGCGTCCAGTGCGATCAGGCTGCACGCACCGGCGACATCGCCCATAATGAAGATTTTCCC
>JBEKKG010000855.1:0-3675 GCA_050010835.1 Planctomycetota bacterium | reverse complement strand
CGATTCTGGAACTCGGCACAGGCGCGGCGCACATTCACATTCAGGGCTTCACCATCGAATGCTGCGAAGGCACAGCGATCACGCTCAAGGACACGACTGCATGCCTGATCGCCGGCAATACGATCCGCAATGCCGGCGACTACAACGGCTCGGGCGTGTCGGTGGACGGCGGCCTGAACAACGGCGTGGCCGGCAACGACATCTACGAGATCGGCAGCCACGGCATCCAGCTTGGCGGCGGCGACCGCAAGACGCTCACGCCGGCCGGCAACTACGCGGACAACAACTACATCCACCACGTCGGCGTCTACTACAAACAGGGCTGCGGCATCTCGATGGACGGCGTCGGCAACCGCGCCTCGCACAATCTGATCCACGATGGGCCGCGCATGGGCATCATCTTCAGCGGGAACAATCTGGTGCTCGAATACAACCACATCCGGCACATGAACCTGGAGACTGAGGACACCGGCGCAGTGTACACGGGCGGACGGGACTGGATCAGTTCGCGCGGCTCGGTGATCCGCTACAACTGCTTCCACGACATCCTCGGCTACGGCAAGAACGCATCCGGCAAATGGGTCTCGCCGCACTTCGCCTGGGGCGTTTACCTGGACGACAACACGGGGGGCGTGGACGTCATTGGCAATCTCTGTCTGAGGTGCTCGCGCGCCGGCATCCACTTGCACAACGGCCGCGACAACTGGATCGAGAACAACATCTTTGCCGAGAACGGTCTGCAGCAGGTCGAGTACAACGGCTGGACCACGTCCCATCCCTACTGGCAGAGCCACCTGCCGACGATGATCAAAGGCTACGAGATGGTTGCGGACCAGCCCGCGTGGAAGAACATGCGCAACATGGACGTCCATCCTGCCAAAGCGCCGCTGCCGGACGGCAAGGTCATGACGGGCAACGTCTTTCTCAGAAACATCGTCTTGTATTCCGATCCGAAAGCGAAGGCCTTCAGCTTCAGCAATCTGCCGCTCAGCCATTACAGGTCCGAAGACAACCTGGTCTTCCACAAAGGCCTGCCGATTGGCACGGGTTACTGCCGCGCAGGCAAAGACCTGTCGCCCAATCTGCTCCCGGAGATGGAAGCCGGCGATCCTGGCAAGCCGCCGCAGGGCTGGTCTTTCCAGGACTGCCCGGCGGGAGCGAAGGCCGGCGCGGCCGAGGAAACGGGCATGACCGGCAAACGCTGCCTGCGCATTGACGCCGCCACTGCCACCGACGCCAAGGGCAACAAGCACTTCCCGATCCTGGCCAGCCCCGACGCTCCGGCCATCCCCGGCCACACATATCGGATCACCGCGCGCATGAAGGCTGACAAGCCCGGCGCCAAGGCGTACCTGCTGGCGCAGTCGTACATTGCCGGCGTGTACTTCTGGTCCAGGGAGACGGAGTGCGTGGCCGGCCCGGAGTGGAAGGACTTCGAGCTGTGCCTCAAGTTCCCTGCGCCGGGCGAACACGGCTACAACTTGAGGATGGCCGCGCTGAAGTGCCGGGTTGATCTGCGCGAAGAGAGCGGCACGGTCTGGGTCGCTGCCGTCGCGCTGAAAGAAGCCGAGACGCTGGATGAGTGGGAAGCGTGGCAGAGCTACGGCTTCGACAAGAACTCGCTGGCCGCCGATCCGCTCTTTGAAGACCCTGAGAAAGACGATTACCGGCTGAAACCGGACTCGCCGGCCTTCAAGCTCGGCTTCAAACCCATACCGATCAAGAAGATCGGACCGTACCAGGACGAACTGCGCGCCAGTTGGCCCATCCAGGAGGCCGAGGGCGCGAGGGAGAAGCCCCTATAAGTCTGGGGCGGAGGTCATCACGTGCAAAACATATTCTGCGTTCTGGTCCTTTGAGCTGGCAGCTTGGCGGCGGCGGCAGGGGAGATTCCTGTCGGGCAGACCCTCTACGTGAACAACGCCAAGGGCAATGATGCCTTCGACGGCTTGGTGCCGGAGCCGACAGCGGACGGCAAATTCGGCCCGATGCCCAACAGCAACTGGCTGGGGCATCTGAAGCATCAGGGCTGGTTCACCGAACCGCAGGCGCCGGTGATATTCTTCCTCAACGGCAAGCCCGGCCCGAACGTTCTCAAGCTGGATGACATCCCCGCCGGCGGGTTCTTCTACGACACGCAATCGTCCCCCCGCCGGCTCTGTTTCCGCCTGCCCGCCGGCGCGAGGCTCGCCGACTGCAAGCTCGAACTGCCGCTCAACAGGGGCTTCTACGTCAGCGACGGTTCTTGTCGTGCTGCGCAGAGCCGGGCTCGTCTGGCCGGACTCTCCGCTACCTGCTTCACAAGCCCTTATGAACGAGACAAACCATGGCCGGTTGGCACTCGCATGCCAGGCGCGGTGCAGTACACTCGCGGCCACCGCAACCATCCGCGCCCATCGGGGGAGAGGAGCATCGTATGACGAGTCTGCCTGCAATGACGGTCTTCCTGCTGTTTGCTGCGGCGTTGTGCGCTGCGGCGTGCGCGGGTGAGGGTGGAATGCCCGGCCTGCCTGGGGCTGCGGCGTCCGACACCATGCGCTGGGCCGCAGCCACGTTCGGGAGCGCGCGTGAAGACAAACCGGGGCCGCGGCCGATGGGTCCCACGCTGACTCTGCGCCGGCAGGACTACGGGCAACTCGGCCGCAACCAATCATGCATTGGCACACCGCTGAAGATCGGGACGCAGGGCTTCAAGCGCGGGCTGGGTAGTCATGCCAACAGCGAGATCGCCGTCAGCTTCGCGCCCGGCTCGGCCAAAGCCTTCAGAACTTCCGTCGGCGTGGACAACAACCACGACACGCAGGGCAAGTTCGGTACGGTTGAGTTCATCGTCGAGATCGCCGGCAAAGAGGTGCTCCACACCAGGGTCTTGCGTAGCAGCGACGAAGCTGTGCCCGTGGCCATTGACATTCCGGCAGCGGCGAGCGAACTGGTGCTCAGGACGGACGCCACCCCTGACGGACCGTCGCACGATCACGCCGACTGGGCCGACGCGCAACTGGTGATGCAGGACGGCGCGACCGTGTGGCTCGATGAGCTCGTGCCCGCGCCGAAGGCCGGCGAACTGTGGCCGATGGACAAGCCGCCGTTTCTCTTCAGCTATGACGGCAAGCTTTCCAGCGGGTTCCTCGCCTCCTGGCAGCACAAGACGCAGAGCAAGGACGAGGCCGGCCGCGTCGTCCACACTGCTGCGTGGACCGATCCGCAGACGGGCCTGGACGTGGCCGCGACGGCCACCGCCTTTAAGGATTTTCCCGCCGTGGATTGGGTGCTGCGCTTCACGAACACCGGCGCGCAGGACACGCCCATCCTGTCGCAGGTGGCTGCGCTGGACCTGCTGCTGGGAACCGCGAAGGAACAGAGCTTGGTGCTGGACCAGATCAACGGCGACGATTGCTCCGAGCGGAGTTTTGTGCCAATAGAGCGCGAGCTCAAGGCCGGACAGAGTGTGGCGCTGGCGCCCGTCGGCGGCCGGCCATCAAATGGCACCTTCCCATTCTTCAACCTTCAGTGCGGGGCAGGCGGTTTTTTCGTGGCCATCGGCTGGACCGGCCAGTGGTCGGCGTCGCTGCGGCGCGATGCCGCCGGGCCGACGGGCCTTCAGGCCGGCATGGAATTGACGCACCTGCTGCTGCACCCCGGCAAGACGATCCGCACGCCGCGCATCCTGCTGTT
>JBEKKG010000854.1:0-3682 GCA_050010835.1 Planctomycetota bacterium | reverse complement strand
CGATCTTGGCATGCAGCGGAGCCAGATCAACGGGCTCCGGCCCCTGTGCCGTCCCGAACACATCCGCAGCGTGTGCGAGCAATTGCCGCTTCCACTCCGTGATCTGGTTGGGGTGAACCTCAAACTGCGCGGCCAGCTCGGCCAGCGTCTTGTCCTCGCGCAGCGCCGCCAACGCTACGCGGGCCTTAAACTCCGCAGTGTGCTTGCGGCGGGTGCGCCGCCCTGATTTCTTGACCATCGAAAACTCCTTTTCGCCAAGCCTGCCTCGGCCCAGCATCTTGCCCGGAGTTTCCACTTATCGCACTGTTCAATATTGCGAGGCCACTTCTGATCCCGCTGCTGGCGCGGCTTCAAACCAGATTCGTCATGCTGTCTGAACCACGCCTTGATATGTCACCGTAATTGTGAAACCGAGTACTAAGCCATCGACTGATCGGCTCTAAGACGGCGACAGCCGCTCCTCAGAAGTAAAAGTGGAATCCTATTCCTGTGTACTGGGTTTTCTGTTGGAAGAACTGTCCGTCCGGCGAGTGGCCGTTGTAGTACTCTACGAGAAACTGCAGCTTACTGCTTTGCAAACTAGGGTTTTCGAACTGGACGCCGGCCACTGCCGAGCCGCCGCTGGTACTCCTGGTGGAAGATGAGCCTATCGTCCGCGAACTGACGCGCAGGTTCCTCAAGGGCAGCGGCTATGACGTGATGGAAGCAGGTTCATGCAGTGAAGCGATCATGCTGCACGAACGCAGCAAAGGCAAGGTGCGGCTGCTGTTGACGGACGTGGTGATGCCCAAGATGAGCGGCCGGGACCTGGCGAATATTCTCACCAAGGCGCATCCCGGCCTGAAGGTGCTCTTCATGTCCGGCTACGCGGGCGGCGTGCTGCGTGGAGCCGGGATCACGGAACCGGGGGTGGCGTTCCTGCCCAAGCCTTTCACCCAGGAGGCGCTGGCCCGCAAGGTAAGAGAACTGCTGGCGTAGGAGGCCTGAGACCTGAGGCTTGAGGCTTGGGGGGGCACGGTGAGGAGGCAAACCCTCAAGTCTCAAGTCTCAAGCCTATTTCTTGGCCGCTGGTTCCGCCTCATCCAGTCCCAGCATGTCGGCGAGGGTCGTGGAATCCTCTTCCTTTGAGGGCGGCAGTTGAGTGGCCGCAAGCGGGCTAGGCTCCTCATCCGGCGTTGCAGTGCCCAGGGCGGTGGGCATGGCGACGGTCCCTTGTTTGACTTTCTCCATCAAGTCTTCGAAGAGCGTCCGCATGCCGCTTGCGCGCGCGGCTTTCTTGAGTTCCACCGTGGTGGCCCTGCGGTTGATCAGGTTTCGGAGTTCATCCGTGTTCTTCAGCAGTTCGTGTGTTCCAGTGCGGTTCTTAAAGCCCTTCTTCTCGCATTTCTCGCAGCCGGCGGGCCGCATGATCTTGTTCACGGGCTTGCCGTCCAAGGCGCGTTCCATCATCCTGCGTTCGTCAGGGGTGGGCGTGTCGGGCTGCTTGCAGGCCGAACACAGGGTCTGTGGCAGGCGCTGGGCGCAGATGGCGACCAGGCAAGTCGAGACCAGGAAAGGTTCCACACCCATCTCATCGAAGCGGGTGATGGTACTCGGCGCGTCGTTGGTGTGGAGCGTGGAGAACAGCTCGTGGCCTGTGAGCGCGGCCTCGATGGCGATTTCCGCCGTCTCCAGATCGCGGATCTCACCCACCAGGATGATGTCCGGATCCTGGCGCAGGAAGCATTTCAGTGCGCTGGCGAAGGTGAGGCCGATCCCTTTCTTCATCTCCATCTGGTTGAGGCCGGGCAACGTGTATTCAATGGGATCCTCGGCCGTGGAGATGTTCCAGATCGTTTTGTTGATCTCGTTCAGGGCGGCGTAGAGCGTCATGGACTTGCCCGAGCCCGTGGGACCACAATGCAGGATCATGCCAAACGGGCAATCAATCAGTTGGCGATACAGCTTCATGTTGTAGTCGCTGAAGCCTAGCTTGCCGAGGGGCCACACGGACTTGGCCTTGTCGAGGATGCGGGCGCAGAGCTTCTCCCCAAAATTCATGGGCGCGGTGGAGACCCGCAGATCGAAATTGTACTTGGGGTTGAACCTCTTGTAAACGATGCGGCCATCCTGGGGCAGGCGCCGCTCGGAGATATTCATCTCGCTCATGATCTTGAGGCGGCTGAGGAGGGCGCGATGGGCCTGGCTAGGGATTTCCATAACCTCACGCAGGTCGCCGTCAATGCGGTAGCGGACGCGCACCTTTTCCTCGAAGGGCTCAATGTGAATGTCGCTGGCGCCCTTCTCATAGGCGTCCTCGATGATGCGGTTGCTGAGCTTGATGATGGGGGCTGAGTTCTCGTCCTCGCCTTCGTACTGTGCCTCGCCCTGGCTTTCCGCCGCCGCCGCCGCTGCTTCCGCATATTCCTCTTTGATTCTCTCCGCGACCTCTTCGGCCTTGGAAGCTTCGGGGAAGACCCTGAGCAAGGCCTCGCGTATGTCCGAGGCTGCGGCCACGCTCTTCTCGGCGACCTTCATTCCCGTAACGATCTCGAAGTCCCCGATGCGCTGGAAATCAGTAGGGTTGGACAAGGCCACCTTCAGTGAATTGTCACTCTCTCTGGCCAGCGGCAGAATCTGGTAGCGCTTGAGGGTCTCTTCACCGATCTCGGCCAGCAGTGCCTTGTCCAACTCGGTCTTGCTATCCAGTTCCAGGAACTCGAATTTCGCCAGCCGCGCCACGTAGCCGGCCATTTCCCTCTCGCTCAATGTCGTGTTGGGGTCCTGCGCCCTCTTGATGATCTTGCCTGAATAGGCGGCCACGTCCTGGAGCAGGTAGACGTCGTCTTGAGAGAACTGCGTGACCGTCTTGCCGTCCGTGCACTTGTTCAGCACCTGGATGCAGCCCACGATATCGTCGCCGGCCTTGAGCGGGACGGCGATCATGGAGCGCGTGACGAAGCCGGTTTCGTGGTCCATCTGGTTGTAGAAGCGCGGGTCAAGGCGCACGTCGGCAATGAAGATCACCTCGCCGGTCTTGATCACCTGCCCCACAATGCCCTGGCCAAGAGGCAGAGTCATGGCTTCCAACTCATCGGCCTTCTTCTCATAAAGCTTGTGCTTGTTGTCGTCCGAGCCGTATAGGCTGGGTGAGTAATAGACGTTCTGGAAGCGGATGCGGTTCGTGGCCTTGTCCACCGTGTAGACCGTGATGGCTTGGGCGAAGATGGTGTCGGCGATCTTGCGGATGGTGATCCCGAGCACGGTTTCCAGATCCTCGGCAGTGATCGTCTTCTTGGAGGTGAGGCTGCGCAAAAGCATGTCGAGGATGCGTTTGGAGTCCACCATCGAACGCACTGCGCGCATGGTTGTCGTCTGGCCCATCGCTGTACCTCTCTTGACTATAAACCTAGGGAACCCAACACCTTCAGGTTATTACTCATACGGCAGGACACGGGCTGCTGCAAGTCGAGACAGGCAAAGCGGAAGCGCCTCTTGCATTTCCGGTCTTGTCGAGACTATACTGTGCGCGCCCTGATGCCGGGGTTTTCTGCCAAGAAAGAGGCCTTGGGCACCAGGTTTGACGCTTGAGGCCGTGCCTTCTCACCGTGCGCCCCCAAAGCCTAATGCCTGAAGCCCAATGCCCATGAACTACGTTCTGGACGTGCCTGAACCGGATCGCCACGTTGACCCCCCGCCGCTG
>JBEKKG010000853.1:0-3683 GCA_050010835.1 Planctomycetota bacterium | reverse complement strand
TCTTGTCCAGAGTGTAGACAATCTCACTGCGGCAATCGGCGGTTTCGACAATGAGAACTGGCGTGACGTAGTGCCGAATGTACGGACTGCGGCTGCTGACGTGGTTTCCGAGGTTCAAAAGCTGCGACAGGCGCTTGGCTACTCCGAATGACTTCCCCGCGCTGCGCCCTGGTCTTCACTGGCTCCCGCAACGGTGCCCGTCTACCAGCCGGTTGCGACCTGCCCCGGCCTGCCGGATTCACCGCACGCTGAGAGTCACGCCGGCCATGGAAGCGGGGATCACGGATCGAGTGTGGATCGTGCGGGACCTTCTTGCATGATGCATGTTATTGAAAATAAATGTTTTAGCAAAATTCCCTTGACAGCTTGCCGTGTTTAGCTTATGATGGTTTTGCGTCTGAGATGAGTCGCCAAGCGTCTCGATTTGGGGTTTAGGCCCCAAAAGCTCAGTCGCTTTTTTTTTGCATCATCTCTAAAGAATGTACCTTTGTTACGTTGACGAATCCGGGACTGCGGATGTTCCAGGGAACACTTCTCATTTCGTCCTAGCAGGGCTTTCGGTTCCAATCTGGCATTGGCGAAGTGTTGACCGGAATGTCTCTGCAATCCTCTCACGTTACGACCTTGCAGACCAAGAATTCCATACAGCTTGGGTTTTGCGGAAATATCTCGAACAGTCTAAGGTTCCGGGTTTCGAGTCTCTTAACTACGAACAACGGCGGGCTGCCGTGGGGCGCGAAAGGAATGCGCGTCTGCTTAAACTCCAGGCTGGCGGCCAGAGCAAGATGTACCGGCAAGTCAAGAAAACATACGCACACGAGAATGCATATATACACCTTACGCTGACCGAGAGGAAAACCGTTGCAGGCGAAATTGCGGATTGCATTGCAGGATTGGGGTCTGCAAGACTTTTTGCAGAGTGCATCGACAAACTCCACTTCGACCCTAGTCGTACGGGTTGTACGGTTCATGAGCAGGCATTCGAACAGGTCGTCTCACGGTTCGAACAGTACATAAAGAGCACCGATGAACCCGGCCAGGACAAGAAGTTCGGGCTTTTGGTGCATGACAACAATGAGACTGTGGCAAAAAGGCACACCGATTTGATGCGGCGCTTCCACAAACAGGGGACACTGTGGACAACAATAGAGCGGTTGATCGAGACACCGCTATTCGTGGATAGCGGACTCACCCGCATGGTGCAAATTGCGGATCTTTGCGCATATGCTCTTCGAAGATATCTGGAGAACCAAGAAGCGGATCTGTTCAACCGCATCTTCCCACGAGCGCATCGTGTGCAGAACAGAGTCGTCAGTGTGCGGCATTACACTGGAGCCTCCTGTACCTGTGACATCTGCCATGCCCACCGGAATCCTTGACGAACCGTAAAAGGCTTCTGGCTGACGGCGCAAGTGTCTCATCAGCGCACATTTCAGACACTACCGGCCTTCAACGGGCTGAGCGGCCGATACCTCAGACAATAATACTCCCTGGAAAGGACCAAGCCAATTGATCCCAGGATTGACGGGGGCACCCCCATCAGCCCCCCGCTACTCAACGCACTTTTCAGACACCACCCGGGAGCGGAGAGGCATTGGGCACACCTGGCGCGGCGAGGGGTGAAGACCCTTGGGCGCGGCCTGGTCCCGGCGGGTCCTCTTCGACAAGGCAGGCCCCGTCCAGCTGGCGCATCAGGTCCCGGAGCCGCTGGCGGACGTGCTGGACGGCCTGGGGCGTGCGGCAATACAGCACCCAGGAGCGCCCGAGCTGCCGGTTCTGCTGGTCGCACCGCCTGTAGACCAACACCTGCACACGAAGGGTGACCGGTCCGGCCTCCACCTCCCGCGCGAGCGCCTGGCGCGTCCCGCGCGGACGCTTTGGGGCGGCGGTGCGCTTGGCCCGCTTAACAATGATGTCCACCAGCGGCATCACACTCCATCGTACACGACAAATGGCTTAAACCGGCAAGATCAGAGAGGGCATGGCGGGCGGCTTCTTTCTTCTTTCTTCATTCAAGTGCCTGTCTCTCTCGCTTGGACTCCCGGTCCCCACCTCGTAGGATAGACGAAGCCTGAAAGAATTGAAGAAACTGAAGTATATATGTAAGTCACTCTTTCTGCGACGCTTGCTGGCGCGACTTTCTTCAAACCGCAAGTGAAGGAAGCCTGAAAAAAGTGAGAAAAGCCTTCACTGGAGTGTGTCATTCGGGAAGTCCTGCTGATGCTGTGCGGCGAGGTCGCAGTGAACAAAGAAAGCCGCCGGGCGGCCGCCCGTTTGATGCCTCTGGTAAACACAGACTCGACCCGCCTGTATCAACGTCTTGAGCCGCTCCACCCTGTCCCTATGCTTGCCCCCCTGGAAAGCGCGGGTCAACTCGCTCTGGGATAATCCGGGAGGTCCAGCCTGCCGAATCCTCTGCTCGATCTTGTCCACGGCGAAGCCTTCTGCGGTCATCCCAGTGGGGAGCAACCTGAAGATCGTCTGCTCGATTGAGTCGGCCCGCAGTAAAGCGCGCTGCATCGAAGCGGCTGACACGCTGAGGCTACAGGTAGCCGACACCTCGAAGATCACAGCCAGCTTCAGCACCAGCGACCGTAGCCGGCTGAAAAAGGGTGTAGCCATGTCCCGGTTGGGTTGCTGCTCAAAACGGGGGGACGCTTGGCGGTACCAGTCGGCATACTGGTCTTCGACGCCGGATAGGTCGGCCACACCCGTGAGCTTGCTCGCCCTGTCCAGGTGGTCGGCCAGCGGCTTGACCAGCAGCGGGTTGGGCTTTTGGGGTTTGGGAATGACTCTGCCGGGCTCGGTCACATGGACGATAAACCAGCGCGGCAGGAACCCTCCGGTTGTGTCTTCCCGCTCCAGGTTCGCAACCAGCCACTCCATCGAACTGGTGGCCAGAATGTTCAGGCGCGGCGCTTCCGAGAATACGATGAACGGCGTGTTGTTCGGCTGGCCAGTGGCACGGTAGCGAACCTCATCCGGTACGCGGGTGTTGTCGAACCGGTCCGTCAGCCACTCCTTTGCGGCGATGAACTGGGACTGCTTGAGGTTCTTGAGGATCTGCGACAGTTCCGGCCAGATGAAAAGCGCAGTCGGGTTTTGTGCCAGGTCTTGATAGAGGGCGGGACCGCTTCCCCATGTCGCTCTCCTAATGAGCGCGCTTTGCCCGCTCGCGTCCAGGATGGGGTAGGCCAAGCTCACCAGCGTATTGCGCCCGAGACCACTGCCAGAGAGCACTAGTGTCCAGAGGTCTAGCGACAACGGCAGTGCTCCGTGCTCGATCTTGACGTGAGGGTTCAGCACGGCGGCGAGCAGTGAGACGGCAACCGCTTCGTGCGCTTCGCGCGGCGCTTCCAGAACGTCAGCGTACTCCGCGTAATCGGAGATGAAGTCGCTCTTGCGAGGATCGGCGGTGGGAGCCACCGTCGAATCCTGGGGAGGCGGCATTGGGCCTGACGGGACCGTTGCCATCACCGCGCCTCCGGCCCGCTCGCCGGTCTGTGTCATCATGGCTATTCCCCGATCTGCCGTCCGCACACTCTTTCCAGTTCGACGCGGGGAATCCTAGCAGCCCGTGGATAAACTCGCGTTTTGGCGGTGCCACCAACGGCACCGATTTCGCGTGCGAGCAGGCCGAACCAGCGGACCACGCGGTCTGATCACCGGCAGGGCCGTTTCTG
>JBEKKG010000852.1:0-3685 GCA_050010835.1 Planctomycetota bacterium | reverse complement strand
CGTTCGTCGCCAGGCTGTCGTCTACGAACCTCACGCCGGCGACAGTGCCGAGGTCAATGACGACCAGGTTGTGTCCGGGGTCTGAAAGCACCACGTGGCCGGCCGGCTTGTTGAAGATGTTGGCGCGCTCAACCTCCCTTTGCGTCAGGTCCGCCAGCACGCTCTTGGATTCATCCAGCGTGGACTGCTCGAAATTCTTGTCCCTGCGGTACGTCTTCTTTGAGGCTTCGAATTCATCGCTCACCTGCCGCGTCCGGGTGATGGCGGCTTCCTTGTCGGTGTTCTTGGCTTGCAGCGCCTTCTCCATCTCCTCGCGCTTGTCGCTGGTCTGCTTGTTGATCTTCGTCAGCGTCTCGTTCTTCATGGTGCTGACTTTGCCGGACAACTCGCCGGCCTGGTTCTCAAAACCGCCGGCCCACTCCACCAACTTGTTGCGCCGTTGGTATTCCATGCTGTAATCGGTGTATTGGCCGGCGTAGAAATCATAAAGCCCCTGCTGCTTGCGGATTTGGTCGCGCAACTCCGTGGCCTTGGCCCGGAAACCCGCAATCTCCCCTTCCAGATTGTGCAGCGCATCCTGAAGTTCCCGGATGGACACGTCCGGCGGTTTGCCCCCGGCCGGGCCATCTATCAACTCTGAGTGGCGCATCCAGGCAAACGTGCCGGCGGCGCCGGAAAGGAGGACGAATACGATCAGGGCAATCAGCGGCCCGTTTTCTTCTTTCATTTCACCTGGTCTCCCACCGCCCACCGTCTCCTGCTGTCCCAGTGTGCAGCTCTTGTTGCGCAACACCACGGACTTTATCTAATTCTTCGGAACCTGTCAAGGAAGAAGCACCACAAAAGGCTTTAGGTATTAGGCTTTAGGCATTCGGAAGCCTCAAGTCAACTCAGGACGGAGCGGAAGTGCGCGCGGAGACTGGCGCTTATGCCAAAGCGTTCCGCCAACGCGGCCCCTGAACCATTATCCCCAGCCCTTGCGGCCCCTTGGCCATCGAGGTGCGCGGCGCGGAG
Source organism: Planctomycetota bacterium (assembly GCA_050010835.1). Lineage (GTDB taxonomy): Bacteria > Planctomycetota > SZUA-567 > H5-PLA8 > H5-PLA8 > JAPLOD01. Next base: position 2,671 of record JBEKKG010000852.1, on the reverse strand, counting down.
CAGGCTCGCACCCTTGCTTTCACCAGCGGCGTCAACCATAACCGTCAGCAGGGCAAAGATGTTCCAGTTGCGCAGTGCTGAAATGGACACCACGCGCTTGGGGTTCTGCAGTTCCAGGTAGTCGGCTACAACGGCCGTCCGCTCCCGAATTGTCTCGAGCATCAAGGCACTCGGGGCGTTGGCTTTCTCATCCCAAGTGCAGGGATGGAACAGGTCGCTCTTATTGACAGCCACCACCAGTTTGGCATCCAGCGCGACTCGTTTCTTCAGCTTCTTGAACATCCTGACGTCCAGGCTCATAACGCGGTCGTTGTCCAGCATGAACACGACCACGTCGCACTTGCGGGCCAGGCGCCTGTACAGTTTGACGTACCGGTCCCAGGGCCAGCGCACGTCCCCGTATCCGGGCGCATCCCAAAGCACGATGCCTGTGGGCCGGTTCAGAAAGGTCCCCGTCACCAGCCTGTAGTCGCTGACGGTCGTAGTGCAAGCCTTATGGTGGCTGATCTCCGCCACTTTCACCCCGAACAAGCGGTTGATGGTGGACGACTTGCCCCGCCCTACCTGGCCCAGCACACAGATGTTCGGCCAGTCTTCCAGCCAGGCCGCCAGACGCTGGTTCGTCTCGGGATCCAGTTCCACGCTTTCCGTGGCCAGCGAATTGGCAAAGTCCGCGCCCCAGAAATGAATGCCACACAGGTCGTAGTGCACTGCCGAACCGCGCTTAAGAGTGTCTATCCGTTCCCAGAGGTCGCGGATGTCAATGGCGGCCACTGGCCGCTGGTGGCGGCACCACACATGGTTTGCCAGGGCGCGGTACAGGTGTTTCCCTTCCGCCGACTCCACAGGCACGGGCTCCAGGCGGGCTGCGGCCTGGGCAATGTAGTTTTCCAGAGCTGTTTCCGGCGTCTGGTCGAGGGACGGCGCCGTAAGCATTTTAGACATGTTCGCTCTCCTTCCTCGTGCGGCTCATCAGGCACTTTGTAATGAGAGAATATACTGCGCGCGGTTGAAATCCAGGTTTTTTCCAGACTTGAGGCCCGTAACCGTTCAGTCGCCCCGGCCCTCCTTGTCCACAAGGCCAGTGGATGGGAAGAACGGGAAGTATGGGAAGTATGGGAAGTATGGGAAGTATGGGAAGTATGGGAAAGATGGAGAAAATGATGATGAGTCCTCCCACATTCCCATCATTCTCATACTTCCCATTCCTCCCACAGCAGGCCACGGCGCGCATATCCACGCCCTGCCGACTGGAAGTCGGCGATACAGCAGGTTGGAAACCTGCGCTACGGCCGAACTGAAACCGGCCCGCTCGCGTACTCCCTGATGGTGCCGGTTGTGGGGCGACTTGCCAAGTCGCCTGGGCGATTCGGCGAATCGCCCTACACGGTTCTGTGCTTTACGTACCGCGTGCCGCGCCTTAGGTTTCAGGTTGAGCCATGATGGGTGCTGGGATCAAACGAATCTGGGCTGTAGCCTTGCTGACCAGCACCGAAGGTCTGCGCCAACCCGTCTTTTTTCTGCTCTTTGCCGCCGCCGCTGCTCTGACCGCTTTGGCGCCCAACTTCTCCTTCTTCCATCTCGGCGAAGAAGCGAAGATGATCGTGGACCTCGGGCTTTCTACGGTCCTCACCTTCTCCACCCTGCTGGCGCTCCTGACCGCCAGCAGCACCGTAACCGATGAAATCGAAGGCCGGACGGCGCTGACCATGCTCTCCAAACCGCTGCGCCGCGAGGAGTTTCTGCTGGGGAAGTACCTGGGCGTGGCCTGCACAAGCTGCGCGCTGGTGGTGTTGAGTTCCCCGGTGCTGCTGGTCACCTTCCGCTCGCAGCGCTACGACACGCTGCAGGAACCCACCGCGCGCTTCGCCTTGGGCGTGGTTCTCGGCCTGGCGGTGGGCTTCCTGCTCTTCGGCGTGCTGCTGGTCCTGCGGTTGTTCTTCAACCGTGGAGTTTCGCTGCTGGCGGCCTTTTGGCTGGCCTATGCCGCGGCGACTGCGTTTGTGTTCCTCTATCTAGGGGCCAAGGCCGCGCCCACCGTGAAATGGGAGTGGCGCATCCTGGCGGGCCTCTTCGACACCTGTTTGCACACCTGCGTCATCTCTGCCGCAGCGGTGGCGCTGGCCACGCGCCTGACTCTGGTGCAGACCGCGGTTGGGACCGCCGGCTTCTTCCTCTTGGGGCACGCTTCCGGCGCCCTCGTAGCGCCTTTCCGCGACGCTCACCGCCAGCTCAGTGCCCTGGGCACGGTGCTGCGCGCGCTCCTGCCGGACCTCGATCAGTTCAACATTACCGATGCCCTGGCCACGGCCTATATAGACAAACCGGTCCCGATACCCTGGGATATCCTGGCCGGTTCCGCGCTGTACGCGCTGCTGTATTGCACCGCTCTTCTGGCGCTTGGCTCCGCGCTCTTCTCGCGCCGCGAACTGGGTTAGGCATTGGCCCGGATTATTCACCGCAGAGACGCGGAGGGCGCAGAGAACCGCGGGGAGATTGGGTGGGATGAAGATTAGGTTCATTCGTTCTCTGCGCCTCTGCGGTGAATAGTCGAGGGTGCATGTCAGTAAATGCGTGGCCCAGAGCGTACCGCGGGCGTCCCGCCCGCCTTCGTCCTCGCGCCCTGCCGGCCTGCCACGGGCGGGCGGGACGCCCGCGGTACATTTGCTGA
>JBEKKG010000851.1:0-3701 GCA_050010835.1 Planctomycetota bacterium | reverse complement strand
CAAGTGCCCCTTTCCAACGCCGTCCTGAGCGTCGCCGAGCCGCTCTTGCTGCGGCACCGGCTGCGCGGGGCTGACAGCATCCACCTCGCCGCGGCCATCAGCTTTCGGGACGCCAGCCAGGAGGCCGTCACGGTGGTTGCGTCCGATGTAGAATTGCTCCGCGCCGCTGCCGCCGAGGGCTTCGCGTGCCTCAATCCCGAAGTGAATCCCCCTTTGCCTGTTCTCGCCCCGTAGCGCAACTTGACAAGTTGCGCCACCGCGGCCACGGATTTCCAGAAGGAACTCGACCGCGTCAAAGCTCAGCCCGTGCCCCAGGACGCCAAAGCCGGGCTCGCCCGCGAACAAAGAAAGGACTTTGGATTTCGAGTTTCGAGTTTCGGATTTCGCCCCGCTACTTCTTCCCGCCGATCGAGATGAGGTGGGAGAAGGTGCGCAGATAGAGGATGCCGCCGGCCACGGCGGGGGTGGCGTGGCTTCGTTCGCCGAGTGCATTGCGGCCCAGCAGCTCGAACTTCTCTCCCGCCGCGACAACGAACACGTCGCCCGGACGCGAGATGCAGTACAGCCGCTCGCCGACGCGCACCGGAGAGCCAATGAAGTCCGAGCCGACACGTTGCCGCCAGACCTGTTCGCCCGTCGCCGCGCGCAGACAACTCACGCACCCGCCGTCGTTCCAGAGGAAGAGCAGGCCGTCCTTGGCGACCGGCGTCGGGACGTAGGGCGGGAACTTCGTGCAGGTCCACGCGATCTTCGCCTCCGCGCCCTGCGTTGGGGGCCGCACGGCCGTCAGTTGCCCGGGCGTCTCGGTCCCGCAAGCGGCTACGATCAGGCCCGCGGCCAGAATTGGCGAGCCGACGCAACGATCGGGCAAGGCGTCGCGCGCCTGCCAGAGCACCTTGCCCGTCTTCGGGTCCACGCTCGTGAGGCCGTGGCTCCAGTTGTCGCAGAAGACGATCTGCGGCGGCGCGCCCTCGGGCTGGTAGACCAGGGGCGTCGCGTAGGCGGCCCGCCAGTCCACAGCGTCGCCGTGCCGTTCGAGCTCCCAGGCCGTCTGGCCGGTCTTGCGGTCCACGGCGAGGAAGGAGCACTTGCTGTGCCCATCGCTGCTCCCTTGATGATCGCCGAGAATGACGAGGTCCTCGAAGACGATGGGCGACGTGCCGCTCCCGTGGTCGCCTTCATAGTGGCCGAGGTTCCGGCGCCAAACGTCTTTCCCGTCGTGGGTCAGCGCCAGCAGGGTTACTTCCTCGGGCGTCGTCCAGCAGACGTAGACGCGCTCCTCGTCCAGCGCAGGCGTCGCGGAGGCGTAGCTGTTCGCATCGTTCATACTGTGCGGCTTGGACGGGTACTCCCGCTGCCACAGCGCGCTGCCGTCGGAGGTCTTCAGACAGAGGACGAACCGTTTGGCGGTCTTGGGGTCGCCGGCGGTGACGAAGATGCGCTCGCCCCAAAGGACGGGCGACGAATGGCCCACGCCGGGCAGCTCCACGCGCCAGTTGTAGTCCTGCTCAGTCCACTTGACAGGCAGGTTTTCGGCCTGGCCGATGCCGGAGCCGTTCGGTTCGCGGAAGCGCGTCCACTCCGCACCGCCCGCTGCGGCGGCAAAGCACGTGACGAGAACAAGGGCAGTCCGCATTCACAGGCCGTCCAGGAAGCCCCAGCCGCCGCTCTTGTGGTAGCGGTCCGTGATCTCACTGGGGCGCAGCCACACGACGCGCTCGCCCAGATGCTTGCGAATCCGCTCGATGACGGCCGTGAAGGCCCGCCAGCCCACACCTTTGGCGGGATTCAGGCCTTGCCAGTGGGAGTACCAGAGGCAGTAAGGCGCGCCGGCTTCGAGGTGGCGGACCACGATGCCGGCCTTGCCGTCTGCAGAAATGTAGTAGTCCGGGTCCACGCGTTTTGGGGTGTTCTCCCAGATGCCGAACTGGTCCATGACGTTGGGCATCAGATCGTAGACCGCGCATTCTCCGTCGCTGGACTTCCGATGGATGCCGTAATTCTTTTCGCTGGACTTGAAGAAACAAGGAACAGTCCGGCCCCGGAACTTGCCCTGCTTGGCCAGGTTCAGGAGCGCCTGCCACACGGCGGGGTTCGGTTCGGCGGGGCCTTTGGCCCGCAGCTCGGCGTACCGGCGCGTGCAGGCCTCGCACCCGCACCCCGGCCAAGTGAGCCCCGTAAAGCGGATGCCGCCCCGCTCGCCCTCCGCGATGACGTTCGCGAAGTACTTCTCGTACTGTTCGGCACTGACCTCGGGCTCGTGCAGCCACAGGCCCTCGTGGACCGCGCCCGGCTGCTCGCAGTTCTTCTCAAAGTCGAAGAGGCCGTGGTGCGTCATCACCTCCATGTGAGTGTCTATGCCGCATTGCAGGGCGCGTTTGACTTGCAGGAGGTAGGCCTGCTCCTCTTCATTGGGATTGCGGGACATCGAGCGGCCCGCCACGCCCAGTCTCACGGTAGATTCCCCTGCAATTTTCTGCTCGGCGCAGTAGTCCAGGAAGGTCTGAAAGGCCTTCGCGCCTGCCGTGTACGGGTCGGTGTCATCGCAGTAGAACGAAAGGATCATCTTGAGCTTCCTCGGCTTCTCGGGACCATCGGCGGCGGCACGTGGCAAGCGCCCCAGCGCCGCCAGGGTTGCGGAAGTTGCCACGCCGCCAACAAACCGGCGGCGGGTCAGGCCGCGCACTTCCTTCTTCATAGCACACCCTCCTGGCGCACCTCATTGCGCCGGGCAACCAGGGTCTCCCGCGCAGGGCCTGTTGCGAAGTCCGGCATCTTCTCCAGCCTACTTTACAGGCTGTACCGTGGCAAGTTGCCGGCCAGGCCAAACTACACTTGTCGTACCACAGGCGTCAGGTTAAGCGAGTCCTTGCCGGTGACCAGGGCATGGGAGTAAAGGCGGAACTTGCACCATGGCGTGGGAGTCGCGAAAACCATGAACCGCGCGGACCGGCTGGCTGGCCGGATTTTCTCCAAGGTGGCGTGGTGGCTGCTGTCGGTCCCGATCTTCATCAAGGTTCTGGGGATCAGCCTGCTGGCAGCCCTGATCTTCGGCGGCATCACGCTGTTCTACACGAGCAGCACGTTGTCCCGCGGGCTGTACCATGTGCTTGAGGACCGCGCGCGGTTCAGCGCCACCTGGCTGGCCGCCGCCTTGGAGCGGGCGATTGAGCGCGGCGACACGATAGCCGTCCGCGAGAAACTCACGCACGCGCGCGAGGTCATGCCCGACGTCAGGTACATCCTCGTCCGCAGCCCTGACGGGCGCATTACCGCGGACACGTTCAGCATAGGTGTGCCCCGGGACCCGGAGCGGCTTTGGCGTCCTGCGCCGAACACGGACTGTGAGGTGGAGGCGCTGGGCAGCTCTGAAGGACTCATCATGGAAGCGCGCTGCCCCATTCTCAACGGCAAATCAGGTTTCCTGCAACTGGGGATCATAGACCGGGAGATCACCACGGAAATCGGCTCTCTGACGCGCTCCGTGCTCTGGACTCTGGCCTTCAGCCTGCTGCTGGGCACAATGCTGGGACTGTTGCTCACGCATCTGCTCTTGACCCGCCCGATCTACGACTTGGTGCGTGCCACGAATCGTGTGCGGCAGGGCGATTTCGATGCGCGCTGCAAGGTGTTCTCCGCCGATGAGACCGGCCGGCTCGCAGAGGCGTTCAACCAGATGGCAGAGTCGCTGCGGCAGTACC
>JBEKKG010000850.1:0-3706 GCA_050010835.1 Planctomycetota bacterium | reverse complement strand
CCGAGCCAGGAGGGAGTGACGCCATGAAACCCTGGCCGCTGCCGCTCGTCTTGATCGCGATTATGGCTGCCGCCGCGCCTCTCGTCCTTGCGGCGGATGGCCCCGTGCTCAGCCAGTTTCGGAGCAAGCTGCCGGCCCCGGGGACGGTACTGGCGAGTGTCGAGGACCCCAGCCAGCTCAGCCCTGCTCTGCCCGAAGGTACGACAAGCGAGACGCTCGCCGTGGCGGCGGCGGATGGCATCCCGGCGGCGCAGGCCTTGCGCGTGCACGTCGGCAAAGCCTACCAGCCGTCCTATCAGGTGCAGATCTTCAGCCCGAAGAGTGCTGCCGCGGTGAAGAAGGGCGATGTAGTGGCCCTCGTTTGCTGGCTGCGGGCGCCCGAAGGCGCCGGCGGCATGGCCTACCTGCGTTTGCAACAGCCCGTCTCACCCTGGGCCAGTCCTTTGGACAAGAGCGTCACCTGCGACAAAGCGTGGCAGGCGGTCTATGCCTGGAACGTCGCGGACCACGACTATCCAGCCGGCAATCTCTCGCTCGCCATTCAAATCGGCCAACAGAAGCAGGTGCTGGACATCGCCGGCGTGGCGCTCGTGAACCTGGGTCCCGACGTGGATCGCAGCCGGATGCCTCACACCCCCATTACCTGGCCCGGCATGGAGCCGGATGCGCCGTGGCGGCCTGAGGCCCGGCGCCGCATCGAGATGTATCGCATGGGCGACCTCGCCATTCGCGTCGTGGATGCCGCCGGCAAGCCGGTGCCGAACGCGCAGGTCACGGTGACGCAACGCAAACGCGCATTCACCATCGGCAGCTTCGTGCAGTTCGCGAACCCCACGAGACTCTTGACTCCTTCGCCGGACGGCGACAAGACGCGCGACGTACTCACGCGCTTGTTCAACCGCGGCACGTGCCCGCTCTACTGGTCCGACTGGGGCTGGCCCAAACGCAAGGATGAGTTCCTCGCCATCGGCCGCTGGCTGCAGGAACGTGGCTACGCGATCCGCGGCCACGTCATGGTCTATCCCACATTCCGGTACATGCCCTCCGACGTGGTGAAACTGAAGAGCGACCCGCCGAAGCTGCGCGAGCGGATACGCCAGCAGGTCATCGAGGTCAGCGAGGCCACCAAGCCTCTCGGTTTCCGCGAATACGACGTCACGAACGAACTGCGGGATTGCGTGGACCTGCACAAGCTGTTCGGCCGCGAGGTGGTTGTGGAATGGTACGCGGAGGCGCGGAAGATACTGCCTAACGCCAAGCTGGCGCTCAATGAGAACACAATCCTGACGAACGGCGGAGCCACTGCCGCCAATCAGGACCTGTACCTCGAGTGGTATCGTTTCCTGAAGGATCACGGCCAGGCGCCGGACGTCCTGGGATTCCAGGCGCATTTCGGAGAGTCCTTCACCGGCGCCGAGACTGTCTGGGCCATCCTCGACCGCTTTGCACGCGAGACGAGCGCCGAACTGCAGATCACGGAGTTTGACATCAACACGCTGGACGAAGAAGCGCAGGCCGCCTACACGCGCGACTTCCTGACAGCCTGCTTCGCGCACCCGCGCATCACCGGCTTCACGATGTGGGGCTTCTGGGAAGGCGACCACTGGCTGCCGAAAGCCGCCTTCTGGCGCAAGGACTGGACGCCCAAGCCCAACGCGAAGGTGCTGGAGGACCTTCTCACCAAGGAATGGTGGACCAACGCAAACGCCACGACGGACGCTCAGGGCCGGGCGACGGTCAAAGCCTACCTGGGCGAACACACCGTCACGGCCGCTGTCGCCGGGGCCAAGGTCAACGCCACCGCCGTGCTGGAGCAGCCGGACAAGAAGGTGGACGTCGAAGTGAAACCGTGAGGCGGTTGAATGGGTGCATCACCGGACTTGTGCCACGGATGTGGCCGCGCCGGCTGTTTGGCGCGGCCTCATCCGTGCCAGCGGGTAGCACGGATAAGCCGCCGCGTTGCGGCGGCATATCCGTGGCACAAGCACAAGTCCGGTGATGCACCCCGGTTGGATTTCGTGCCTCCCTTGCAGTTGCGCCTTTTGCGCAGCCTGTCATAATGCTCTTCATTCAGAGCAGGCCACCGCACCACGGGACACGGGAGGTCCATCATGCCGAAAATCACATTCATGGGCGCTGGAAGCACGGTCTTTGCCAAGAGCATCCTGGGCGATTCGTTGTGCACGCCCGCGCTGCAGGACAGCCACATCGCCCTCTACGACATTGACGCCACGCGCCTCAAGGAATCCGCGCAGATGCTCGGCGTCATCAACCAGAACGTCAACCGCGGCCGCGCCAAGATCACGGCGCACCTCGGGCCGGCACGCCGCCGCGCGGCTTTGCAGGGCGCGAATTACGTGGTCAACGCCATCCAGGTGGGCGGCTACAAGCCCAGCACCGTGATTGATTTCGAGATCCCCAAGAAGTACGGACTGCGCCAGACGATCGCGGACACGCTGGGCATCGGCGGCATCTTCCGCAGCTTGCGCACCATCCCCGTCGTGTTGTACTTCGCGCGGGACATGGAGCAGGTCTGCCCCAACGCCTGGTTCCTCAATTATGTCAACCCTATGGCCATGATCACCGGTGCGCTCCTGGAAGGTTCCGGCATTCGCGCCGTGGGCCTGTGCCATTCGGTGCAGGGCTGTGCCGAGTGGCTGCTGCGCGAACTGCAGCTCCACGACGGCGTCAAGAAGCTGCAGTGGAAGATCGCCGGCATCAACCACCAGGCCTGGCTGCTCGAAATCAGCGACGGCGGCAAGGACCTCTATCCCGCAATCAAGCAGCGGGCCGCCGAAGGACTGGCGCTGCTGCGCAAGAAAGGTCCCAAGACCCTGATCGAACAGGCCCGGAAGCGCAACCCCGAAAAATGGCGCGAGGAGTTCCCCGTGAGCATGGCTTGGGACATGGTGCGGCTGCAAATGCTGCTGCACTTCGGCTACTACATCACGGAATCCAGCGAGCACACGTCGGAGTACGTGCCGTGGTTTATCAAGCGCACGCATCCGGAGCTGATTGACGAGTTCAATATCCCGCTCGACGAATATCCCCGCCGCTGCATCAATCAGATCGAGGATTGGAAGAAACGCAGCCACGAACTGGTGAAGAACCCGACGCTCACGCACCAGCGCGGCGGCGAATTCGGCAGCTACATCATGGAAGCCATTGAAACCGGCGCGCCGGCGCGCATCCACGGCAACGTGTTGAACAGCGGCCCTTTGATCTCGAACCTGCCGCGGCGCGCGTGCGTCGAGGTCCCTTGCCTGGTGGACCGCAACGGCGTGCAGGGCTGCTGCGTGGGCGAGCTGCCCGAAGCGTGCGCGGCGGTGAACCGCACGAACATCAATGTCCAGTTGCTGACGGTGACGGCGGCCCTGACGCGGAAGAAGGAGCACATCTATCAAGCCGCGATGCTCGACCCGCACACCGCCGCCGAACTGACCCTGGACGAGATCAAGTCGCTCTGCGACGACCTCATCACGGCCCACGGGAAGTACCTGCCGGAGTACAGGTAACGTTCGGGGAGCGCGGATCGTGGCGCGTGGATCGTGAAGCGTGGCACGAACCACGGACCACGCGCCACGATCTGGGTGCATGTCAGTAAATGTACCGCGGGCGTCCCGCCCGCTCGTGGCAGGCTGGCAGAATCCGAGGGCAAAGGCGGGCGGGACGCCCGCGGTACGCTCTGCCTCGTGCATTTACTGAC
>JBEKKG010000849.1:0-3712 GCA_050010835.1 Planctomycetota bacterium | reverse complement strand
CCGCCCCGCGGTCCGCCACGAAGACGGCGCAACCGGGCGCGGCCTTCCAGGTGTGGTCTTTGCGAAGCCTCATCTTGCCTTGTTGCCAGTCAGCCATGGGCCTGTCTCCCGCGCGCCATTATCGCCGGCTCCCGGCAGGTTGGCCAGTCGAAGAAGAGGCCCTTGTGATTCCTGCCCGAAACCCGTACTATATCGCCGTGATTACCAGGCTCTTGGTCCTCCTGCGCGTGCCCGCCGCTTTGGCCTTGTTCGTGGCCTTGTCCGGCTGCGAGAAGGCCCGCAATTTCGCTCCGCCGGGCGCTGAGTTGAAGGCCGATTCCGCGGGGAAGAGCGAGTTGCCCGTTCTCGGCGGGGTGCTCCTCGATGGCTTCGAAGGCCCCGAGTACACGGTGTGGGCCTTTGATTCCGCGGACGATGAGGGACTCGCGCAGTACGTGGCCGAAGGCGCGACGCAGGGCCAGAAAGCCTTGCGCATCACGCTCCGCGGCAAGGGCGCCAAAGGCCGCTTGCACCTGCGGCGCGAGGTGGACCTGGACCTGTCGCAGGCCAGCGCGCTGCTCTGCGACATCACTTCTCCGGCCGACGGCCTGGCGGCGGCGCTGGCGCTGAAGACCAATCCCGGCGAAACTTACCAGGAATCGAAGCCCGTCCAGTTGAACAAGGGCCTCAACCGCGACGTGCGCTTCCCGCTTGAGGGCAACAACTGGAAGAACGCTCAGACTAAATGGGAGTTCACCGCTCCGCCGGCCGACTTGAAGGCGGTGCGGCGTATCATGCTGCTGCTTTCCACGGGCGAGGAATCCAGCGGGAGTTTCCTGCTGGACAACCTGCGCGTCGAAGGGTCTGTCTTCCAGAAACCTGAGGACGCCGCGGGCACATACCGCGAATGGCGTCCCGAAATCCTGCTGGTTAACTATCCCCCTGAAGCGGCCAGGCAATATCAGGGCTTGGAGGTGCAAGCCGCTTTCCGCGCCAGCTATCGCGACGTTTTCGATCCCGGTGACATAAACCTGGGGCTGCGTCTCACCACGCCCTCCGGCAAGAACCTGGATGTGCGCGGCTTCTTCTTCGGCTTGGCGAACTGTGGCGGCGCGGTGCCGCTGGCCAGTCCGGGCAAGCCGCTCGCCCCGCTCTTCGGTCCGCTCGGCAAGAAGGCCAATAAGAAGGACAAAGATAAAGAGGCCAAGGAGGCGGAGAAACCCAAGCCGGAGGATGAGAAACAAAAACCGCTCGGCGCGCCGGAGGACGAAACCGCGCCGGACCAGGGCGCGCCGCTGCCAATCTGGGCGGTGCGCTTCACGCCGCAGGAAACAGGCCGCTACACGCTCCAGCTTTACGTGCGCAACGCCGCCGGGGAGACGCGCACGCCGGAACGTTCCCTGGTCGTCGTGCCGGAGGTCCCCAATCGCAAGCTGCCGGGACGCCGGGGCGGCAATGTGTGTCTCGCCAAGCGCGACCCGCGGCAGCTTGAATTGCAGGACGGTTCCCCCTTCTACATCGTGGGCCAGAACGTCTGCTGGTCCACGGATTGGACGCCGTATCTCGAGAAGATCAGGGCCTACGGCGGCAATGCCTGCCGCGTGTGGCTGTGTCCCTGGGGCCTGAACCTCGAACGCAAGCAGGAACCCGGTACTTACGACCTCCAGGAAGCGGAGCGGATTGACCAACTCTTCGAGCGTGCTGAAACCACGGGCGTGCGCCTGATCTTCTGCTTGACCTTTCATGGCGCCACCGGCACCGAGTGGGGCAGCTCGCCCTATAACCAGGCCAACGGCGGGCCGTGCCTGCGCCCGCAGGATTTCTTCACCGACCAGCGGGCCAAGCGGCAGTTCAAGCGTTTGTTGTCTTACGCGGCCGCCCGCTGGGGTTCCTCCCCCGCCCTGCTCTGCTGGGAACTGATGAACGAGATAGACATCGCCCGTTACGAGACCCCGGACGACGCCGTCGCCTGGGCGCGCGAGATGGCCGGGCACCTCAAGTCCAGCGACGTGCACGGGCACCTGGTGACCGTGAGCACCGTCGGCGTGCATTTCCAGCCGGAGTTGTGGCAGGACTCGCGTCTTGACTTCGTCTCCATACACGGCTACGGCACGGATGTCGCCAGGCTGATCCAGGACCGCCTGGCGCCTTTCCAGAAGCTGAGCAAGCCCGTCCTGTTGGCCGAGTTCGGCGGCGGTTACGATGCCCGCGACGACATCCCCGACAAGGATGGCGCCCGCTTGCAGGCCGCGCTGTGGCTGACGGCCTGCTCGCCCGCCTGCGGGACCGCGCTGCCGTGGTGGTGGGACACCTACATCGAAAGCCGCAACCTCTATCCTTTGCTGGCCTCGTGCGCGCACTTTGTTGCCGGCGACGACCGGCGGGCACGCTTTGGCGAGTGGGTCCGCAAGTCCTACCCCGCGCGAGGCGTGGAGGTCACGGGCGTGCTGGACAGCCAGGGCGCGCGGCTCTACGTCCATAACCCCAACTGGACGCGCCTGCCGGAAACGCGCGGCCCCGCGCTCCTGGCCGAACCGCTCCCCTTGGAGTTGACCGGCCTGCTGGATGGCGCCTACCGCATGGAACTTTGGGACCCGCACGAAACGAAAGCTGTCGCGGTCACCACGCTGACGGCCAAGGACAGTAAGCTGAGCGTGAAGTTGCCTGCGCGCGCAACGGAGTTTGGCGTCAAGATCGAGCGCAAGGAGCACCAGCAGCCGCAACTGGAAGGACCGGATTCCGAAGAGCAATCTCCAAGCAACAAGGAAACACCAAGTCCAAAGAAGCGAAAAGCCAAGTCGTGAAGGCGGTCGAACACGGATTGAGCAGGCGACTGTCCCGCGTTTCCAGGTTTCGAGCCTGTTGGGTTTATTCAAGTGCCTTATGGATATGACTTTATGAGAGACATACCAGTACGGAAGGCAGTCATTTTTTGAAACGTTTTGTCGCATGATTGATCGGTCTCTGCACAGAGTTTGCAGGCCCTTTGCGTGAAGTCTGAGGAGCTTTACCAAGGGAGTGGCGTCAACTGCCGCATCTTTGGAACGCACGGCTTGAAGGGCTTCGGCGAGGGCCTTATCCAGGAGTTGCTTGATGATTACGATCTCCCGGCCTGTGTCCTCAGCGACGATTTTTTCTCCGGCGTTCTTGCAAGTCCTTAAAGATATGGCAAAAAAACGGGGAATCGCTGTGCATATCACGGATATAAGGGCCACTTGGCAGGCTGGGCAAGTCCCCAAGGCCGTTCGCCCGGAAATCAGTGGATTTCGCTCGGATTTCACCAGCTCCCACTCGGATTTCACTAGCTTCCACTCGGATTGCACCAGCCCCCGCTCGGAAATCGGCGGCCTGCTCAGCGCAGAGGCCAGAAGGCGGCGCCCTGCGGAAATCGCGCTGCGTTCGCTGCCCTGCCCCCTAGTCACAGGACGGCCCTTCCTGGCCGGCAGTATCACGGGCCGCAGAGTCCTTGCGTTTGCCCAGATTTGAACCAGGCCCCAAGGAACCGCGCCTGTCTGGTTCCATGCTGCGCAGGAGTTTGGCGAAGCCCAGGAGCACTCTGTAAGTGTTGGCATCGGGGTTCTTCCTGGCCAGGTCATAAGTCTCAGAGGCGGCCTCCAGCACCATCTTCCTGAGCGGGTTAAGGGCCTCCGCACGTTCGCCGGCTTGCGCTATCTCAAGGTCAGTAACCTTGCGGGCTTGGGCCACAGTCTCCATCTGCGCCGCAATGAGCGGG
>JBEKKG010000848.1:0-5585 GCA_050010835.1 Planctomycetota bacterium | reverse complement strand
CAGCGTCTTTGAAGCCTGGTTGCACGGCAGCCGCCTGCGCGCTGAGGACGCGGTGCTGGTCTTCTCGGTGGGGGGCGGGAGCATCGAGAAGAACGTCAGCCCCAACCTCGTGGCGGGGCTGATGTACGCCAAACAGACCGGCTCGCCGATCATTGGCATCGTGGGCCGCGACGGCGGGTATACGCGGGAAGTGGCTGAAGTCTGCATCCTGGTGCCCGTGGCCAACCTGCTGCATGTCACACCCCACACCGAGTCCTTCCATGCGGTCATTTCGCATCTCCTGGTTTCGCACCCCAGGCTGAAGGTGGGGCAGACGAAATGGGAGTCCGTGCACTAGGATTTTGGGAACCGTACAGTCCGAGCCGCGACCGTGAGGGAGCGGACATTGCCGCTTGCTTACGCGCGCGGCTCGGAGGCCGAATGGTCACGGATTTTGGATTGAACAGCAATGGAGTTGCAGATGAAAACTTTGCAGGACCTCAAAGTCAAAATCTTCGCCGATGGCGCGGATAAGACGGGCATGCTGGAGATGTACCGCAACCCCCTCATCAAGGGCTTCACGACCAATCCGTCCTTGATGCGCAAGGCGTGGGTAAACGACTACGCGGCGTTCGCGCACGACCTCCTCAAGTGCATCCCCGACCGCCCTCTGTCCTTTGAAGTCTTCTCAGACGACATTGCGGAGATGGAGCGCCAGGCGCTGAAGATCAGCAAATGGGGGAGCAACGTCTACACCAAGATTCCCATTACCAACACGCGGGGCGAGCCGTGCGTGGGCCTGGTGCGCAGGCTCTCCCAAGCGGGGGTGAAGCTGAATGTGACCGCCATGCTCTGTCTCGACCAGGTGCGCGACATCTCCGCTGCTCTGGCAGGCGGGCCCTCCTCGTTCGTCTCTGTTTTCGCCGGCCGCATCGCGGACACGGGCCGCGACCCCGTGCCCTTGATGGCGGCTGCCGTGGAGCTGCTGGCCCCCTATCCCAACGAGGAACTCATCTGGGCCAGTTGCCGCGAACTGCTCAACATCGTCCAGGCTGACGCCATCGGCTGCCAGATCATCACCGTCCCCAACGATGTCCTGAAGAAGCTGCCCTTGGTGGGGACGGATTTGCACGAATACTCGCTGGACACCGTCAAGACTTTTCGCAGCGACGCGGTGAAGGCGGGTTACACACTGTAACGCGGGTGACGGGTGACGAGTGGCGGGTGACGGGTGACGGGTGACGGGTAACGGGTGACATGTGGCAAGTGACAAGGGATATGGCCGCGCGCGTGTTGTGTCGTGCCATAATTCCCCTGCTTCCCATAACTCCCATCGGACATGCCCGCGCGCATGTTGGTCCATGTTACCTGCAGAGGGGCGGAGACCATGAAAAAGCGAGTTCTCGGCAAGACGGGCCTGGAGGTTACTGAGCTTTCTCTGGGGGGCTTGTTCGTCTCGAAAATCGGCGCCCAGTTCGACGAGGCCCGCGCGGCCGTCAAGCGCGCCCTGGCCTTGGGGGTCAACTACGTGGATACCGCGCCTGGATATGCCGACAGCGAGCAGGTCCTGGGGCGCATCCTCGAAGACGAATCCGCGCCGCTCATCATCTCCACCAAACTCGGCGGCCGGCCGCAGCCGTTCGAGCCGCAGAACAAGGACTGCCTGCTCAAGTCGGTTGAGGAAAGCCTGCGCCTGCTCAAGGGCCGGCGCATTGACATCCTGATGATCCACGAGCCGGACCGCCCGGGACAATACAATTGGTGGAGCGACCTCGCGAATTTCTACGGCCCGGTGCTCGAAGTCCTCGAGGCCCTCAAGAAGGACGGCACGATCCGCTTCACGGGCCTCGGCGGCACCTCGGCCTACGAGATGCCGCGGATCATGGAAAAACGGCACTTCGACGTGGTCCTGACCGCGTTCAACTACAGCCTGCTGTGGCGCGAAGCCGCACAGGAAATCCTGCCTCTGGCCGCCAGGCTGAACATGGGCATCGTCATCGGCTCGCCGCTCCAGCAGGGCGCGCTGGCGCGCCGCTACGACGAGGCGGTGAACCACGGCGCGCCTTGGCTCAGCCTCCCGCGCCGCAGACAGTACCAGGCCCTTTACGCCTTCCTGGATGAACTGGGGATGCCCCTGGCCGAGGCCGGCTTGCGTTTTGTGCTCTCCAACCCGCATGTCTCCTGCGCGCTTATGGGGGCGCGTTCGGCCAAGGAGGTCGAGGAGAACGTCGCAGCCGTGGAAAAAGGTCCGCTGCCGCAGGACGTCCTCAAGCGCCTGGCTGAGATCGCGGCCTTGGTCCCGTTCCGGCCCTTCGAGGAGCCTTTCGGCTTGCCCTTCCATTCCAACAAGCCCAACTGGGTAGGGATGGCCTGAACGGAATTTCTCAACACAGAGGACCCAGAGGAACGCAGAGGGGTGAACAGGTGAACAAGCGTCACCCAGAACGCAAGCAGCTCTTCACCTGTTCATCCCTTTCTTTTGTGTCCTCTGTGCCCTTTGCGTCCTCTGTGTTGAAAGAAAGGTGAACGATGAAAGCAGCACTGGTGGAGAGTCCTGGAAAACTCGTCGTGCGCGACATTCCGCGTCCGGCCATCGGCGGCTACCAGGCGCTTTGCCGGCTGCTCTACGGCGCAACCTGCACGGGAACCGACCAGCACTTGCTCCACGGCCGCTTCCCTTGGCCTCCGCAGTACCCGACCGTGCTGGGGCATGAGAGCATCGGGCGCGTCGTCGAGACAGGTCCCCAGGTGCGCTATCTGCATTGCGGGGACCTGGTCACGCGCGTCGGCTGCCCGGCTGACCCGCAGGGCGGCTTCGGCAGCAACTGGGGCGGCTTCGCGGAATACGGCGTGGCCTGCGACCATCGCGCCGCCAAAGAAGACGGCCGCCCTGAGAGCGAATGGTCCGGCAGCCGCGTGAATCAGGTCTTGCCCGCGGACTTCGATCCCGCGGCCAGCACCATGATCATCACCTGGCGCGAGACGTTGAGCTTCATCCGGCGGCTGGGTGTGGGTCCAGGCCGGCGGCTGCTGGTGCTCGGTTCAGGCGGCAACGGGCTCGCGTTCGTGGCGCATGGCGCGAACCTGGGCGCGGCGTGCGTGGCGCTGACGGGCAGCCCGCGCCGCGAAGCCTGCGGGCGGGCCGCAGGCGCGCAAGCTTACTACGACTACGCCCGCCCGGATCTCTCTGACGCGATCAAAAAGGACCATCCGCAGGGCTTCGACTTCATCATTGATGCCGTGGGGCGCAAAGGCATGTTGGACGCTGTGCTGCCCCAATGCGCGCGGGGCGGAAGCGCCGCCATCTATGGCATTGACGACTTTGGCCAATGCACTCTGAACCCCACGCGCGCCCGCGGCACATTCACGTTCTTCAACGGCGGCTACGATGAGGCGGAGACGCATGAAGCGGTCATCGCTTTTATCCGCGCGGGGAAACTCCAGGCCCGGCACTGGCTGGATGTGGAGCATCCGCTGCCGCTCGAGCGGATTGCGGAAGCGTATCACGAACCGGGAAAACGGGCGTTCAGCAAGGCGCTGGTGCGGCTGGAACAGTAGCTTACGCACTGCACGCCAAGGCGCGGTCCGAGCTTGTTCCCTGCAGGCGGCGTGTGAGGGCCAGTGGGTGCATGTCAGCAAATGTACAGCAAATGTACCGCGGGCGTCCCGCCCGCTCGTGGCAGGCTGGCAGGGCGCGAGGACGAAGGCGGGCGGGACGCCCGCGGTACGCTCTGGGCCACGCATTTACTGACATGCACCCAGGGCCAGTAGATTGAGCGACTTACTGCTGACAGTTCACCACGAAGTGGTATGATAACCCTGCGGGAGGAGCAGTGGGGAAACGAACGAAGCAGGATGCGGAAACATCACAGGAGACCCGGCCACCAAGGTTCATCGTTAGGCGGTTCATGTCTCGGTCTGAGTTTAAGGCGCTGAAGAAAGAAGGGCTAAGATTCGATCCTGACGGAGGCGGAATTCGCGCAACGACGTGCAACTTCGATCCAAGAAGCGAGGATGAGGCGCGAGCGAAGACAGGAGCTGCTTGTGCCGAGGTAATGGTGGACTTGGACGTTAGGGGTCTCAATCGTGGGGCAGAAGGCAAGACCAGGTTCGGCTTGCCGGAATACATCATCCAAGGGGACCTCGGGAAAGAGAACATTGTGAACTACTGCCCGGTTAATCCAAAAAAACGCAGAGGCAATCGCCGATGAAACCGCGTGATCAAGGGGACGAACGCAAACTGCGCTTGGCAGACTTCTGCCGGCGCGTTAATGCTGCCAAGCAGCATGTTCCAGACAGCATTCTGCGATGCCAACACCATCAATGGCAGTGCATCGCGATACATCCAACCGCCGATGAGACTGACTTGTTGGCCCGGATTGGCAGGAGGGCAGAAGACTGTCTTGAAGCAGACTTTTACTGGTGCGTTGACGAGGATGTCTACTTCTTGCAGGTGCAGAGCGCGAAATCCAGTGCGAACCGTATCCCGGGGCTGTATGCGAAATGGAATCTGCGAAACCAACCTGCAATGCTCTATCTCTTGGCTGTAGTTCCGGAGGCGCCAATTACGAGAACGATCGTTGAGCAAGCTATGGAGGACTTCATGGCTTCCGGTGTGACAAGCAGTGGATTCCCCGGGATTGATCTTCCGTCAGGTAAATACACAAGAATCAGCCAACATCCCTCTTCCTCAATGATACCGAAACCAGTCGAGTCAAGAACGAGAGACACTATTGAAGTCTGGAAAGTGGTCCAGAGTGCTAAAGCGGAATCCCGCGCAGATTAGAGCGCGGTGGCACCACAACAGAGGGCTGCCTCAACTCTTGTTCTCATCCGTGGACACACCGGCTTTACGGAGCAGGTCGCCGAGGGTCGTGCCGCCGCTCTCCTGGGCGCGCAGCACCTGCCGGACTTCGTCCCGTGAAGCGCCTTCAGGCCCGCGTCCGCTGCCGCGTTCCCTTTCCCGTTCCTTGCGCTTGCCTCGGACAAAGAACTTGGAGTAGTCGGGCTTGCCCGGCGCCACCGGCTTGGCGGGACCTGGCCCTTCGCGTCTCTCGCCGGGCCTGCCAGCCCTCCCCGTTCCGCGTTGTCCACCGCCCTCACGCCTGTCCCGGAAGGGGCGCGGCGCAGGGGTTTCGGTGCGAGTGCCTGCGGTCCTTGCGTCCGGCGCTCCGCTGCTACTCGTGCCGCTGGCCTCCGGCCGGTGGACGCCCGCAGCAGGGACAGCCTGTCCTTGGACGGCCACGGGTTGGACGGCCGCAGCGCTCGCGGGCGCCGGCGGAGCACCGGCGGCCTGTGCCACGGCTGTCGCAGCGGCCTGGCCGGACGCGGGCGCGGCTTGAGAGCCCGGCACGGTGGCGGCGGCGGCAGGCTGAGGCTGGGCGGGCCTGGAGGCCTGGAAGGCGGACCTGGGTGGACGCGGGCCGCGCGCAGGGCGCCCCGGCACGCTCTCCCTGTGCCCCTGTCTTGGCGCCGCAGGGCCTGCGGTGGCCGGCTTGCGCGGTTCGCGGGGTGGGAGAGGCGGTTCGAGTTCCTTCATGGACAAGCTGATGCGCTTGCGTTCCGCGTCCGCCGAGACGACCTTCACTTTTACCTTCTGGCCCACG
>JBEKKG010000847.1:0-3720 GCA_050010835.1 Planctomycetota bacterium | reverse complement strand
TGCGGCGCTGGAGAGGATCGTGCCGGCCATCCGCCAGCGTTGCCACCGGGCGCGGATCGTCGTGCGCGGGGACAGCGGTTTTGGCGGGGAGGAGATCCTGGCCTGGTGCGAGGGGCAGCGCGAGGTTTACTACTGCCTGGGCTTGGCCAAGAACCCCGTCCTGACCGAGAAACTGGGGCCGATGCGCGCGGCGGCTCAGACATGTGGTTTTTCCGCCGGTTTGAAAATGTTGAGCCCGCTCGACGATAGAGACAAAAAGGGCGACAGGGGTTTGGCCTGTCGCCGGTGAGGGAGGGCGGAGGGTTCAAGGAGCCTCGATTTGATCTTTCATCCGATAGCTTTTGCCCTCGATGATCACCGTCTCGGCATGGTGGAGCAGACGGTCCAGGACGGCGCTGGTCAGCGTTGAGTCGTTGTTGAAGATCTTGGCCCAGTGTTTATAGGCTTGATTGGTCGTCAGCACGATCGAGCCGTGCTCGTAGCGCTGGCTGATGACCTGGAAGAGCAGGTCGGCGCCGGTCTTGTCGATGGGCAGGTAGCCGACTTCGTCGATACATAAAATGGCCGGGGCCAGGAACCGCTTGAGTTCGGCTTTTAGCCGACAGGCGGCTTGGGCGGCGGTGAGGGTGTTGATGATGTCCACGGCGGTGGTGAAGAGCACCGAGTGGCCGGCCTGGCAGGCGGCATAGCCCAGGGCGCAGGCCAAGTGCGATTTTCCCAAACCCACCCCGCCAATGAAAATCACGTTGGTTTTCTCCGGCAGAAAGGCGAGCCGGAAAAGGTTTTGGATTTGGGTGCGGTTGATTTTCTTGGGCCAGTTCCAGTCGAACTGGTCGAGGGTCTTGACGCAGGGGAAGCGGGCGGCGGCGATGCGCCGCTGGACGGAGAGTTCCTGCCGACGCGTCGCTTCGATCTCGATGAGCCGGGCCAGGTAATCCACGTGCGTCCATTGCTTCTGCGCCGCTTCGCTGGCCAGGTCTGCATAGTGCTGCTGCACCGAGACGAGCTTGAGGGCGGTCAACTGTTCCAGGAGCCGGGTTTCGGAGGGATTCACGATGCCCCTCCTTCCGGTGAGTCATAGAGCGAGAGATCCGGGGCGGGCAACTCCAGGTCGAGGAGATCCTGCTGGCGGGTCAGGTGGAGCGCCCCGGGTTGGACCTGCGGGCGCGCCTGCTGTTCGAGCAGGTTGGCGATATACTCGCAACTGAATGCCTGATAAGCCCAGGCGTCCTCCAGGGCGCGTTGGACCTTTTCCGGGCCGTAGATTTCGCTCAGGGCGACGATCTTTTGCACATGGTGGCGCGGATTGCCGCGCTTTTCGGCCAGCCGCTGATAATACTCGGCAGCGTGCGGCGAGAGGGCCAGGAAGCGGCTCAACAGTTGCTGGGCCCGGGCTTGGCGGCGCTGGGAGAGCAATTCCTGGACGTGCTCGGGCTTTTCGAAGTCCCGGTGCCGGTCATAACTGCGCGGGTGCTCGGCGATGAGTTGATCCTGGTGGTAGAGGCACAGGCGGTCCGGATACGCCTTGAGGGTGAGGTTGGTATTGGCATAACGCGGCGGCACCGAGTAACGGTTGGTATCCAGCGTAATGCGGCACCGGCGGCTGACCAGGACGGTGCTCACCGTGGCCAGGTCGTAAGGCAGCAGGGTCAGGGGACGCAGGTTGGGTTTTTCCTGCTCGAAGAGGTCCTGGGGCTTTTGCCGGGTTTCGCCGTGCATACGCACGTTAGCCACCTGGTCCAGCCATTGGCGCGCGGCGGCGTTGAGTGCGTCCAGGCTGGAGAGTTGCAAGCCAGCCAGGAAGTTTTTCTTGAAGTAGCCGACGGCGTTCTCCACGCGCCCCTTTTCATGGGGCTTGTGCGGGCCACAAGCCTTGATGGTGAAGCCGTAGTGGCGAGCGAAGTCCAGGTAACGCGGATGCAACACGGCTGGCGCTCCCAACGGATGGGACAGGACCGCCGTCTTGCAGTTATCCACCATTACCTCAGCCGGGACCGAGTTGAAGTATTCCAGGGCATGCTGGTGGCAGGCCAGGAAGTGTTCCTGCGTTTGTGCCAGGGTGAACTCGGCATACATCCGGCGGCTGTAACAGAGGACCATGATAAAAAACGAGAGCCGGCGGTGGGTGTTGCCGACCGGCAAAAAGCCGGCCGAGCCCCAATCCACCTGGGCGCACTGACCCGGGGCAAATTGCAACGTGAGGAAGGCGGGCTGGCACGGCGGGCGCACGGTGCGCACGTAGTCTTTGAGGATGCTGTAGCCGCCATTATACCCGCTTTCCCGCAGGCGCTGGAGCAGTTGCTGGGCGCTGAAGGCGAAGGTGGCCAGGAGCCGCACCACCAGGCCTTTGAACGGATCGAGTTTACTGGGGCGTTTGGCCCGAGCGCGCGGCTGGTAAGTTGGGCATTCGATCCATTTGCTGACCGTTCGCTCATCCAGGTGTAGTGCCTCGGCGATCTGGGCCGACGAGAGGTGTTCCTGGTCGCGCATTTGGCGGATTTGCTGAAAGGTCTGATAGTCAATCATGCGGCACCTCCCTGAGAGGCGCGACGCAGGATGTCGCCCAGGCTCAGCGCCTGGCCGGTGCGCGTTGGGCTCGCCTGGGGGATGGCCGCGGCGGCGGTTTGCGGCAAGGCCAGCACCTGAAAGAGCGGCTTCTGATAAGCCACCAGATCGGCGGCCACCAATTGCTGACGGCAGCCGGTGAGTTGCAGCACATCCATTTTGAGCAACCGGCTCAAGGTGGCCTCGGAGTAGTAACTGAGCCCCTGCGCGTCGGCGACGGTGACCAGCACCAGGTAGAGCGCCCAAGCGGCGGGATCGGCTTGGCGCAGGAAGTTGTCCCGCACCAGGCGTTGATCGATCCAACTAAACTGCGCCGGCACTTGCCGCAAGCGGTCCGGGCGCAGGATCTTTTTGTTTATCATAGACAGTTTTTTGTTTGGCGGACCTGCTGGAAGGTTGATCCAGAATGTCCTGACCTTTGGCTATCAGACCTCGGATGTAGATGACGATGTCGTCTGGTAACGTACAGTCGGCGAATTTGGAGATAAGACCAACCAGCAGAGGCACTTGCACCTGGCAGATGTCTTGTAACGTACCGCGGCAGGGGTCTGGTAACGACGCTGGTGTAAGCTCTTTGGCCGCAGCCGGTTGCGGCGGGCAGGCGTCTTGTAACGTATGGCGGTCTTTGCGCTGGCAGCGCTTCCAATAACCGGGATGGGCTTTGCGCCAGTCCTGGACGCGCTTCACGTTCTGGGCATCGCGGAAGTAGTTGCGGTTCTCCGGCTTGCTCAACCAAGCCTGCTGCCGGGCTCGTTTGCTGGCCCGTTTGCACTCTGGAGCCGAGCAATACTTCTGGCGCTCTCGATTCCGGTAATCGGGAACAAACAACTGATTACAGTTAAGGCACTTACAGCGACGGGTTTCGGGCTTCATTAGATCGAGGCCGCATCGCTTAAGAGCTCGATGCCCCGGGGGCAAGCGCGAAGAAGATCCGCCGCCGAAGAAGACGGAAAAAAGAAGAGAAGAAGAGGTTTTGCGGTCGAAGGGGGAAGAAGACGAAACCGGAAGAAGACCCCATTTTCAAACCGCCAGTTTCACCCCATTTTCAGGCTGGCGCTGAGACCTACCGTGGACATGCGTTTCTTGTTTCGCTTTTCTCCCTTGCCGAGCCGGACTTTGCGTCCCCCGGGGTTGGGCTTGACCATCGGCACGCCC
>JBEKKG010000846.1:0-3726 GCA_050010835.1 Planctomycetota bacterium | reverse complement strand
TGCGCCTGGATTCCCTACTCCACCGCTGGCGATATCTGGAATACCCGCTACGCTGCGGTGCTGGTCTATGAACCCAAAGCTCCCCAGTTCGAAAAGGCCTCTATGGCGCAGGTGCGCGCCGCCATCGCCAAGCGCCAGCGCTTTTCACCCACCGACGAGCGCGCCATCATCATGTTCGGCCGCGAGCAGTTCCGGCCCATCATCGACGGCATCACCATTGGCTTCCAGGCGCTCTTCACCTTTGTGGGCGCCCTGACGTTGGGCATTGGCGGCATCGGCCTGATGAACATCATGCTGGTGGCCGTCGACGAGCGCATCCGCGAGATCGGCCTGCGGCGCGCGCTCGGCGCGCGGCGCCGCCACATCCAGGCCCAATTCATGGCGGAAGCGCTGGTGTTGGCGCTCCTGGGCGGGGTGTTCGGCATCCTGCTCGCTTACGGCCTTGCCGCGGCCATCGGTACCCTCCCACTTTACGGTCCCCTCTATGAAGACACCTCCGGCAAGGGTGACATCCACCTTTACATCTCCCTGACCACGGTCGGGGTCTCGACCGTCATCCTTATTGTGGTCGGAGTCCTCAGCGGTCTGGTGCCCGCCCTGCGCGCCTCACACCTCAATCCCGTCGAAGCACTGCGTTACGAATAGCGCTGCGAGCGCCAGGAAAGAATGGCTCGCCGCGTGCGCGGCCTTCAGCAAGTTCGGTTGCGCTTGGCTCAGGAAACTGCCCCACTCCCGTGAAATTACTTCCTTGATCTTATTACGTTTACCGTTTACGATAACCGTTATATGGGCCAAGGACTACATTCTCTCACTCGTGAGATCTTGCTCAGTTTTTGGAAAGTTCATATTCTCCACCACGCGGCCGAGGGTCCCGTGTACGGGCAGTGGGTCATCGGCGAACTGCGTCGTCATGGCTACGAGATCAGTCCCGGCACGCTTTATCCGCTTCTGCAAAGAATGGAACGGCGGGGATGGCTGAGGCGCGCGGGTCGCCCTGGTGCTGGGCCGCGAGCGCGCAAGAACTACCTCCTGACCGAAGAAGGCAGGAAGGTTCTCCGGCTGGTTAGGAAACAGGTCGATGAAATGCACCACGAAGTTGTGCGGCGAGCGGGGGAACCTCGCCGATGAGATACGAAGCGCGGATGAGAGTGGCCCGCCGTGTCCCTGGGGCCACCATGAAGATGCACGCAGGCGGACTGCTTCGTGTCCTGTTCGCGCTCGCTCTTTTGGGGGCCTTGGCAGGACCTGCGATCGCCGGCCCTCCTTTCCGCACCGACGATCCCCAGCCTGTTGACTTCCGGCACTGGGAAGCCTATGTCTTTTCCACTTCCGACAAGACTGAAGACGGTCGGGCAACTCAGCTTCCAGCCCTGGAGGTCAATTGGGGAGTGGTTCGGAACGTACAGCTTCATTTGATTGTGCCCGCGGCATCCTCACGGCCACCGGGAGGACCGACCTGGTTCGGAGCAGGCGATGTCGAGTTCGGAGTCAAGTACCGCTTCATCCAAGAAGAGGGTCATAGACCCCAAATCGGGATCTTCCCACAACTTGAACTCCCCAGCGGCAATGCCAGCCGCGGCATGGGCAATGGCCGGGTTTGGGCACGTCTACCCTTGTGGGCGCAGAAGAGCTGGGGACCTTGGACCACTTATGGAGGCGGCGGCTATGCCGTCAATCGAGCCCCAGGGATGCGCAGCTATCCCCTTGGCGGCTGGCTGCTGCAACGGGATTTGGGGAAACGACTGACCCTGGGAGGGGAGATCTACTCGGAAGGAAGAAGCAGCATCACGACTCGCTCCTCAAGCATCATTGATTTTGGAGGCTACTACAATTTCAGCTCTCACTTCAGCCTTCTGTTCAGCGCGGGACGAGACGTCATCGGGGGCCCGCACACCGTCGCCTACCTGGGCCTCTACTGGACCTGGGGTGGGGGTGGTGAGAAAACCACTAACAGGTTTCCGCCTAGCCCGCTGAGGATCGGCTCTTGAAGTCTGCGCGTGAAGTGCTCGCCCGCCTGAATGCCGTTGCTCCATTGGTGAGGCTAACTGTTGCTGCCGGTTCCATTCTAGGGAAATTCAGGAACTCCGCTTCCTTGCCCGGCGTAGCAAGGGAGAAGCGTTCCGGCACCTGCGTCCTGCATAGGTCAGGCGCTGTTTGCCGAAGGAGGGAAGTATGAGGTTTCAGAGAATCTTGGCCGCCCACGGCCCAGGCGCAATCCTGATGGTCCGCCTCCTGGTGGGAGGAGTCTTCCTCCTGGAAGGGATGAAGAAGTTCATTTTTGTCGAGCAGTGGGGTGCGGGCCGCTTTGCCCGCATCGGAATTCCCGCTCCCGGCATCATGGGCCCATTTGTGGGTGTGGTGGAGATCGTTTGCGGCTTCCTGATCCTCACGGGTCTGCTCACGCGTCTCGCATCCATTCCCTTGTTCATCGACATTTGCGTGGCGATCGCCACCACCAAGATTCCCATCCTGCTGCGCAGTGGTTTCTGGCCGATGGAGGCCGAGGCGCGAACGGATTACTCGATGCTGATGGGATTGCTCTTCCTTATCCTGGCCGGTGCGGGCTCCTGGTCGATTGATGCCTGGCTCGCACCAAAAACGCCAGAGCGGTCGTTGATCTTCTCACTCTCGCGCTGACTGTGGCGAGCGCGTTCTTGTTGCTACGCTTTCGCGTAAACTTGGCCTAGCTTGTGTTGGGCGGAGCACTCATTGGCCTGTTCGCGCTTGTCCTGCACACCAGTGTTCGGTGAGCGGGCGGGCTGGAGCTGATATTTCTTTTCCGGTCTGCGTGTCGCAAGGCGAACAAGCACAATGGCTAACCCTGCGGGGGGGCGCGGTCCAGCCCGTGTGGTACACTTGGCAGGTGCTTCCAGCCCACCTGAGGAGTGACGTTGAGCGACAAACGAAAACAAGCCAGGCGGGGGCAAGGGCGGAACCGGATGGACCGCAGGATTGGCGACCGCAGGGCAGGCGGAATCCCACCCGCCCCCGACACCCCCGCCAAGCCCGATACCGGCCAACGCCGGCGACGCACTGATCGCCGCGTTACTTCTTGACTCCTGCAGGCCGGCATCCGGCCCCGGATTTTTCCGTCGACTCAGGCGCCGGGGCCGGGGGCACAGTGGGCAGCCGCAGCGGGCCAACTCCGCAGCGACGACGTGACCCTGGGCGGATTGGCCGGGGCCGTCGTGACTTTGGCGAAACAGAGAGTCGGTGGAGGGACGTCACGGCATCCCGCCGAGCGGGAGCCCCTTCAACGTGTCACCCCCGCGCAAGCGGGGGTCCAGTCCGGCGCGTCTGGATTCCCGCCCTTCGGCAAGCTCAGGGCAAGCTTTTCGCGGGAATGACGATGTGACGTAGCGGCGGACTTATCTCGCCGGATCGCTGGCGGCTTCACATCGCCATGTAGCGGCAGGTTCATCCCACCACATCACCGTGACGGCGTAACGCCGCCCCTGCTTCCGAAAGGGCACGACTTCCTGCGGCGGCGGATGCCGCACGGCGTGCACTCTGCATTCACCGCTGGCGCCAGCGTCCCTCGCCTGTGAACTTGTCTTGACGATGCGCGGGCCGCACAATAGACTCTCTGAGCTTCCGGAGGTTCGGCATGGCGACGGCAAATCAAACCGAGCGCATTCATAAGGCCCTTGACACGTTCTTCATTGAACTCCCCTCTTGGGGTTTTGCCAACACCGGCACGCGTTTTGGCAAATTCATCCAGGCCTC
>JBEKKG010000845.1:0-3731 GCA_050010835.1 Planctomycetota bacterium | reverse complement strand
TCGTTGGAATAAAAACCATCGAACTCCAACAGCCCGACCGTTTGCCCCGTGCCGGTGAGAGAAAGCCCCGGAACGTAATCAGCGTCATCGAGCAACACCTCTAGTCACCACACATTCCAAACTTCGCGAGCTGTCCTATCGGTAATCGAGATCGCCCGCGCTCAACCCCTCGAAAACATCTTGCAATTCATGCGCGATAACTGGCTTTCAAATCGCATCTTCAAATCTTAAGCTGCTATGCCGCCGCCGCTCTCGATAATCACGCCGCCAAAGGTGAGATGAGCAAGACGAAGGGATCTTTTCGCGGTAGTAGCTGACGGATGGAAGGGCTCTGCGGCACTCAAGTTTCAACTCGACGAATTGACTGCTTTACCGCGAGCATTTCATACATGGACAACTCCTGTTCGTGGTGATCAGACGGCGGCAGCTTTTTGTCTGGCAGTCGGTAACCGCGTTGAGAGCGGGCCGGAAGTTGCTCCGCGCAGCGTGGGCTCGACCACGTTGCGCTTCACCAACCCGCCCGTAGCTGTCGCGCCTGCTGAATTTGATCTGGGCGACGCCGGCTTCGGTTCCACCGTCACGCGCTACATCACGGCCGATGGCGGCTTGAGGCCGTATCGCTTTACATCGGATGGCCCGCTGGGGCTGCCCAATGTCATTGCAGGCTACACCACTACGCTGCAAATGGGGCTCTCCGGAGTGCTCTCGGGCCTCCTGCCTGCGCAGTTGCTCGGCACCAACAGGGTGCCACTGCCTTTTCCTTCCACGATCGTCACGGGCTCCCAGGGTTTCCGCTTCCAGGTGGTGGTGCGGGACTCCAAAGGAGGAATTGGGAGTGCCGTCGGGGCCGCTACGACAGGGTTCTTCAACCTGCATTTGGTGGATACCTTGCTGGAGCCGTTCCGTTTCGCCATGGACAGCGTGCCCGACGCACATCTGGGGGCCGGCTACCTGGCCAACCTGGACGTGGTGGGCGGCCGGGGCGGCTTGACTTTCAGCGTGCTGTCTATTTCTAACACCGTCACAGGCGCTCCTCTCACCGTGGACAATCTGGGTCTATATCTGTCGGCGGACGGCGCCATTTCCGGACGCCCGCTTATGGCCGGCGTGTTCGCGCTCAAGGTGCGCTGCATTGACAGCCGGCGGCTGATTGCACAAAGCCGCAATGGGCTTGCACAGGATCAGGTGTTCATACTTGCAGTGCGCGACCAACCGGTGACGTCCAGCGATGTGGCCACGCTCAAGTTTATGGTGCACGGCGACTACTCCCAAGCGGGCCACGATGGGCTGCAATACACGGCCCTCGTGAATATGCTGGGCCAGAGCGCCGCCAGTCTCCTGAACTCCGACTTCTCATTCCGCTTCGGCGGCCTGGTCGTTGCCGGACGCCTGGACAACAAGGGCCGGTTTGCAGGTTTCCTTCCCGACGGGATCGCCATCGCCAAGGTTAAAGTAGACACGGTGAATGGGCTCGTGAACATCTCGATCAGGAATGGATCCTTCTCCTCTGTCCTCAACTCCGCCACCCTGAGCGGAATCACGCTGCGCGAGCCGGTCGAGGTGACCATCGGCGATATCGTGGCGGGCAGCGAGGTTCTCGACCTCACCGTCCAAGGGTACGGCACGCGCTATGTGCTCAACTACAGCTTCGGCAGCAAGGGCTCCAATCCAGCGGGCATATTCCAGATAACGAGGGTGCTAGGGCGAGACGGGACCTCCCTCAGCGGTTTGGCCGGCGACTCGTGGCTCGTCAACTTCCTGGCTGCCCCGCGTCTGGCGGTGAAAGATCCGCTGGGCCGCAGGCAGGGCTTTGACGACTTCACCGGGGCCACGGTGCGGATCGGCGCCAGCTTCCAGCAAGCGCTGGTCTCTGCACAGTTGGTCTCGGCCGCAAGCTCCCTCAGTTTCACAGGCGATTCCATCTCGTACGTGAAGAGCTTCAAACTGAACACCACACGTTTCGTGGGCAGGCTGGAGACACGGGTGCTGAGCGCCACCGGCTTATACGGCACCGGCATCCCCTTGGCCAGTCAAGCGCCGCAGTTCGGCCCGCTGTTCTTCCCCTTGGGCTTGGACTTGGCGCGCGGACCCGCGGATGCACCTTTCAGTGGCGAGCACGGCCGGCGCATCTTCGGGCTGAAAAACCGATACAAGGATGTGCCGCCCAGACCGTAGCACGGGTTTCTCAACGCAGAGGGAATTCTTGAAACCGCGCTGCGTCCTCTACATTGAATGAGTGGTGAAAGAATGCGGAGTAGCCTGCCAGGATGAGTAACACAGAGCCAGTGCAGAGTGCAACGGGCAATGCAGAGACCCCGGCGGGCGCCTCGCCCGCTGGCCAGCTTCCCAACGCGCTTGTTGCCGGCGAGACGCCGACGCTACAACCGGCGGGCGCCTCGTCCGCAAGCCCACCTCCCAACGCCCAGGAGGCCCCGAGCGAGGCCAAGGATCCCGCAGTTCCCTCTTACCAACTGGCGGAGGAAGGCTGGGAGGAACTCGTCAAGGCTGCGGCCAAAATTCAGACGGCGGCCAACGCCATCAAGCAGACCGCGCACAGTGTGGACGGCTATAACATCGAGCGCGCGCTGAACAAACACAAGCCGCACCTGATGGCCGAACATCTCGCGGGTCTGCGCGAGCACCGCAAGACGAAGAACCTGTGAGGCCTTGGATTTTCGATTTTCGATTGCGCCGCCGAATGTGCGAGAATCGAAAATCGAAAATCAAAAATTCATCCTCTGTGGCAAAAAGTCGTTGTAGTACTACTTTATTAGGCCGCGCTGGATCAGGTATTCGGCCGTGAGCACCGCGCCTTTGCCCGCGCCCATCTTCGTGTTGTGGCTGAGGAGCACGTACTTGATGCCGTGGGGCAGCACGTTGTCGTGGCGCAGGCGGCCGATGACCGTGGCCATGCCGTCGTGAAGCCCGCGGTCCAGCCGCGGCTGCGGGCGGAACGGCTCGGCAGTGTAATGCACCAGTTCCGGCGGCGCGCTTGGCAACCCCAGGGCCAGGAACTCCTTGTAGACCTCGCGCCAGGCCGCCTGCACTTCCTCAAGGGAGGCCTGCTTTTGCAGCCCGACGAAGACGGCCTCGGTGTGGCCGTCAATCACGTTCACGCGCGTACAGGTGCAGGAAACGTTGAAAGGCGCGGGGACAATGGCCTTGCCGGACAGGAGCCCCAGAATCTTCTGCGCCTCGGTCTGGACTTTCTCTTCCTCTTTGGGAATGTACGGGACCACGTTGTCCAAAATGTCGTAGCTCAGCACACCCGGACTGCGGCCCGCGCCGCTGACCGCCTGGAGGCTGGTCATGATTACGCTGCGGATGCCGAAGCGGTCGTGGAGCGGCTTGAGACTGATGGCCAGGCCCACAGTCGTGCAGTTGGGACCGGGAGCGATGAACCCCTTCCAGCCGCGGTTCTTCTGCTGCACGGCAAGCAGCGCGGCGTGGTCAATGTTCACGCCGGGCACGAGGACCGGCACGTCCGCCTCGTAGCGGAAGGCGCTGGCGGTGGAGATGACGGGCACACGCTTCGCGTACAGCGGCTCGACCACCTTGGCGGCGTCGCTCTCGATGGCGGTGAAGACGATGTCTACGTCGTCGAGCGCCAGTTTCTGCGCGTCCTCAACGACGATGTCCCAGACGGCCTTGGGGCAAGGTTCGTCGCAGAACCAGCGGGTGGCGCCGGAGGCAGGGTCGCTGATGGCGTCCTTGTACTTCTTTCCCGCGCT
>JBEKKG010000844.1:0-3733 GCA_050010835.1 Planctomycetota bacterium | reverse complement strand
GGAACCCCTTACCTGGCCAACTATGAAGGCGGCAACGTGGACCTACGCGTGCCCTACATCGGATATTCGGCGGAGTCCATCGACTACAGGGCCGCGGGGATCTCGATGTACAACGCGGGGCAGATTCACGTGGAAAAGCGCATCAGCCACGGCATCCAGGCGGGCGCGTCCTACACCTTCTCCCACACCACCGATGAACAAAGCGCCCTGGGCCTGTTCTATACCGGCGACAACCCCGACAACCTGCGCTCGGGCTACGGCCTGGCCGATTTCGACCGCAAGCACGTGCTCAACTTTACTTACACCTACCAACTGCCCAACTTCCAGCGCAGCGGTTCGCTTATAGGATCGTTTACCAATGGCTGGAGCCTGAACGGCGTTACCGTTCTGCAGAGCGGGCAGCCCTTTAGCGTGATCGATTTCAGCGGCGCCGTAGGCAGCATCTATTACAGCGTCTCCGACGGCATCAACGATCCCATCGTGCCTCTGGCTCCCGGCTGCACGGCAAAGAGCGCCTCAACCGGCTCATCCGGCGCGTGGGTTTCGTCCGGGGGCCAACCGGCGCTCAACCCAGCCTGCTTCACCATTCCCCTGCTGAATCCCGGAGACCTCAACGGCGCCATCCCTCCCACCGATCCGTATGAGACCACCTTCGTCTCCCGTGGGGAGCGCAACATCTTCCGCCAGGCGCCGCAGAGACGCGCGGATATCTCCCTGGTGAAACAGACGCCAATCGGAGACCGGACAAAGCTGCGCTATACCCTGGACGTATTCAACCTGACCAACACCACCAGCTTCGACGTGACCGGAGACCAGGTAGAGCAGAACGTGAACTACGACGGCTATCCGATACAAGGGACAACCCCGGCGCCCTCCGGATGCAATGCCTTGGGCCAACCGGCAAACCCCTCCATTACAACGTTCTTTAACTGCCCGGCCGGACTGGGCATCACGCTGCACACCATCGGCAGCCCCCGCCAGGTGCAGATGTCGCTACGCCTGGATTTCTAAACCAATTTCACAGTTACTGGAATATGGGTGCCCCCATCCTTTGCGCAATTTGCGAAGGGTGGGAACCTGACAAAAAGGGCGTCCGCCAATTGCGCGGATGCCCTTCTTGTCATGATTCGATTGGCTGGCTCCTTATGCGGAGATCCGCATCAGTTCTCTGCTCCCAACCTCGCAGCCTACCCCGCCGCCCGCATCTTCCCTCCCGGCAGCAGTTCGAAAACCCGCCCCCGCCAGAGAATCCTGCTGCCCAGGTAGCTCGCCGCCCAAAAGCCGAACCCCATCAGATCGCGCACCGGGTAAAGCGCCACCAGGCCAAACCAACTTCGGTCGCCGACCACTCGCCGGCCCACCGCCAGCGCCAGCGCCAGCCGTGTGGCCAGGCTCCAGCCGAACAGCCCCAGCCCCCACCAGGGGTGCCCCATCGCCGCCGCCGTCCCCCATGCCAGCAACCCAAACGGCACACTGAAGGTCAGCGCCGTCCCAAAGTGCCCCTTGGGCCGCGAAAACCGCGTCGACTTCATCCACCGTACCTGGTGCTTGAGCGAAGCCGCAAGGCTCGAATTGATGACCATGTGGTCGATGGCGTGATGGCTCAGCACCACCGTCTGCCCCAGCTTGAAGGTCTCGTTGCCCAGCACGAAATCGTCCGCGCAGTAGTCGGCCGTCACCTTAAAGCCGCCCATCCGCCGGATGATCTCCCGCCGGAAGGCCATCGTCGGCCCCAGCACGAACTTCATCCCCTCCATCTCTCGCGCCGCCAGCACCCCGGAGGTCATCTCCACACTCATCCCCACCGCCTCAAGCCGCGCCCACAGCCCTGCCCCGGACTCGCCTTGGGGGGCCGCCACGCCGCGATAAGGGCAGCACATCGCGCCCACCCGCGCGTCTGCAAAGGGCAGCGCCACGGCGCGCAGATAATCCCTGGTCACCCGTACGTCGCTGTCGCTGATGACCAGAATTTCGTGCGCCGCCTCAGTCTCCATCCGCTCCATCGAGGCCACTTTGGCATTGATGTAGTCAGGCTTGCTGCCGGTCGAGAGAAACTTCACCGGAATCTTCGGATATTTTGCCGCCACCCTCCGCGCCGTCTCCAGGCCGGCATCCTCAGCCGAGTGGGCGCAGAAAAGAATCTCGTACTCGGGATAGTCCTGCTCAAAAAATGTAGCCAGGTGCGCCTCAAGCCCCGGCTCGGCTCCGTGCAGCGGCTTCAAGAGAGTCAAGGGCGGCGTAAACCCCGGCCGCGACACGAACTCGGCCAGCGCCCGCCGCCGTTCGCGCAGGTAGCCCGGCACAGCCCAGAGCACCATGCCCGTAAACACCGTGGAAGTAATCAGGCCGAAGACGGCCAATCCAAGAAGAACGTGCAACATACAGGTACAAGAATACCGGCTCAGGGCGAACCGGAAAGATTCAGCGTGCTCTAACAAGAAAACGCGCAGCCCGGAAGACCGGCGCGAGGAGGGTCTACGGTTTACGCGGCGACGCGGGCCTGGGCGCCACCGCCGGCTTGCGCAGCGGCACAATCGCCCCGGCCGAGCCCGGCGCGGCAGCTTGAAACCGCGCCAGCATCTCCGTGCGCACGTACTCCACAAAGCTCTGCATCTGCCGGTTCATCTCCTCCATCCGCTCCCGCATCTGCAGGATGATGGCGATGCCCGCGATGTTCACTCCCAGGTCCCGCGCCAGATTCAGGATGAACTCCAGCCGCTCCAGGTCCTCGTCGGTGTAGAGCCGCGTATTGCCCTCGGTGCGCGACGGCTTCAGCAGCCCCTCACGCTCATACAGGCGCAGCGTCTGCGGGTGAATCTCGTACATCTCGGCCACCGCCGAGATCATGTACGCGCCCTTCGTTTTGCGTTTTGCCGCCATGGCTTATCTCGAATCAGCTTACCGTAATCGCTTCGTCAGGAATGTGATCATCTGGGTACCCTATCCGTGCGGCGTCTTTGCCGTTGCCGCCAGGAAAGCAAACACGCCCCTCAACTCAACGCCCTATTCCCTATTCCCTGCCTTTTTCACAGCTTGTCGAACAGCGCCACCCGCGGGTCCTGGTTGTTCAGCTTGGCCAACTCGCGCATAATCTCCTTGCTGCGCTCGTCGTGCAAGGCGGGCACCACCACGTCCACGCTCACAATCTGGTCCCCGCGCTGGCCGGGCCGTTGCGCATTCTCCACGCCCCGCTCCCGCATGCGCAGCTTTTGCCCGCCCTGCGTGCCGGGAGGAATCTTCAACTGCGCCCGCCCGTCGATGGTGGGCACGTCCACCTTGGCTCCCAGCGAGGCCTCGGCAATGGTCACCGGAACGGTCAACTGAATGTCGTCGCCCACCCGCGTGAACACCGCGTGCGTCCCGGTGCGCACAATCACGAATAGGTCGCCCGCCGCGCCGCCGTTCAACCCCGCGTTCCCCTTGCCCTGCAGCCGGATGCGCTGCCCGTCGCGCGTTCCCGGCTTCATCCGGAACTCCACTGTCTCCGTGCGGCTCACCACCCCTTCGCCGTGGCAGGTGGCGCAGTCGTTTGAAATCCGTCCCGTCCCGTTGCAGCGCGGGCAGGAGATGTTGAACTTCATTCGCCCGCCCATCTGCGTCACCTGCCCCGTGCCGTTGCACTCCGGGCACTGCATTGGCCCGCCGGTATGCGCCTGCCCGTGGCAAGTGGGGCACGTCTCCTGCCGATTCACCTGGATGCGCGCCTGCCCGCCGCGAATCGCCGTCCAGAAGT
>JBEKKG010000843.1:0-3734 GCA_050010835.1 Planctomycetota bacterium | reverse complement strand
GCTGCGCCCAGCTCCCGCTGGGCTTGCCCCCGGCTACAATCCGCCGTCCCTCCGGGACGAAACTGCGTGCACTACAAAGGCAAGGCTCAGGCAAAGCCCGGTAACGTTGCTACAGTCTCCTTATTTCCCCTTATTTCCCAAAGCCTCGCTCCGACTTCCCCGGCGGCGCCGCAGGTTGTCCGGCGTGCGCGACGGAAGGATGTCAACCCTTAACGCAGCAGAATTGAAAATTGAAAAAGGAGTAACCCTTCAGTCCCCCTTGCTTACCTAAAAAAAGGCCAGGAAGAATCGCGGGGCAGCTTTGAAGGCTCTCCCATCAGGAGCGTTTTTCGCCCCTCCCCTTTTTTCAGCCGCCTTCATGGGTAAGAAGGGGGACTGAACGGTTACAAGAATGAAAATTGTCCGCCAACGGGCGCGCAAAACAGGGAAAACAGCTACGGAGGCGGGAAGATGCGCCAGTGTCCCTTGAATAGGTTTGTTCTCAAGAGATAAGTGGGGTGTCGCCGGAACTCGCAACCGGAAAGAAGGCGGACATCCCGGCCCTTTAACTTTGGTCTCATGAAACGAATTCGCGCAAACTTTGTTCGATACGGTCTGGCGGTGGCCGGCATTGTTCTGGCCACTGTCATCAGGGACAGGTGGGACGTCTGCCTGAAAGATGACCATCCGTTTGTTTTCAACTACATCGCTGTATTCCTCCTGGCATGGTACGTTGGCAGTGGCCCCGCCTGGCTGGCCTGGTTCCTGGGAGGAGCCGTCTCTTTCTACCTGTTCGTGCGGCGGCCGCTGTATTCATTTACTGTCATTGATCCACGCGATTACCTGGATATCACGTCTTTCGTGGTTGTTGGCGTGGCCAGCATATTGCTAATCCAGCAACGCAAGCGCGCTGAACAGCGAGTTCTGGCCCATCAACATAAACTCCGCTCGCTGGCTTCCGAGCTGGTCTTGGCCGGGGAACGGGAACGGCAGCGAGTTGTTCTGTGCCTTCACGACCGCGTGGGACAAGCGTTGGCGGGTTCCAAGATCAAACTGGGGCTGGCGCTGCGGGAGGCGGCCGGCACGGCGGCGGGGCGGTTGTTGGAAGAAATCAACGTCTTGATTCAAGAAGTGATTGATGAAACGCGCACATTGACCGTTGAACTTAGCCCGCCTGTGCCCCATGAATTGGGGCTGGAGAAGGCACTGGCCTGGCTGGCTGAGCATGTTCAACAACAGCACGGCCTTAAGTGCAGTGTTGAAAGCCGGGGGCCAGCCATAACGCTCAGAGAGGACACCTCAGTCGTGCTCTTTCAGGCTACGCGCGAATTATTGCTGAACGTGGTTAAGCACGCGCACGCCGCCGAGGCAAAAGTCGTGGTTTCCAAGGAGCCTGATTGGGTGTACATTACTGTAGCGGACAACGGCGTGGGCTGCGATATGGCGGCCGTTGCGCGCAGCCCTGGCAGCCATAGCTTCGGCCTCTTCAGCATCCGCGAGCGTTTGACATATCTCGGAGGACGCATGGAGGTGCAAACGGAGCCTGGCCGAGGCACCCGCGTCACATTGTCCATGCCGGCGGCTGCCGATCCGGCCACGAAGGGAAAAGCATGAAGTCTCGAATACTGCTGGCGGATGACCATAAGATCTTGCGCGACGGCCTGCGGGTTCTCTTGGAAAGAGAACCGGATTTGGAGGTCGTCGGGGAAGCGGAAAACGGCACAGCGGCAGTGAAAATGGCCCGCCAGCTCAAACCTGACGTGGTGGTCATGGATGTGGGGATGCCGGAAAGCAATGGCATTGAGGCTACCCGCCGGCTCCAAACTGAATTGCCCGAGGTGCGGGTCATTGCTCTCACAATGCACTCGGAAAAACAGTACTTAACGCAGATGCTGCGTTCCGGCGCGGCCGGCTACCTGCTCAAAGATTGTGCGACCGAGGAACTTGTTAAAGCCATTGAGGCTGTCGTGGCTGGAGGAACTTATTTAAGTCCACAGATTGCCGGCCAACTAACCGAGGGTTATGCAGGTTATGGTTCTCCGCAACCCGCCGAGGATTCCGATATTCTTTCACGAAGAGAGTGTGATTTCTTGCAGCTCATGAGTGAAGGATATAGTACCAAAGAGATTGCCGCTAAATTGGGGATTAGTGTTAAGACCGTCGAGACATATCGAGCGCATGTTATGAAGAAACTGAAACTCTATAACGTGGCAGAGCTTGTCAAATATGCTATCAGACATGGACTTACAGTTGTCGAATGATGCTCGTAAAAGGCACCCACATTGTAACCTGATATCAGGGATTTAGAAGCCCGAACTCAGGGATTTCCTGAGTTAATAACCTATCCCTTTCCTGTCACAAAATGTTGTCAGAAAGCATTGTGCTGGCGCGAGCGCTGGGACATGGGTTCATGCGATGAAGAATGCACCACAGATCCTGGGCAATGTGGCGCGCGAACAAGAAAGGTCAATGCGCCAATGTACGTGTTTTGTTGCGGCATGCATCGCTCGGGGTCTACTTGGCATTACATGGTAGCCAGCCACCTTATTGAGACAAGAAAAGGCGGCCGGCGGCTCGGCTTGATGGATAAGGAGAATGAATTCCTTGATTACGACAAATCGCCGGACAAGTTCGAGGGCTGGCAGATACTGAAAATGCACACGCCGCGGCAGGTTTTCGCCGAGGCGCTGCGGGGCGGCGCGCTTGCGATCTATTCTTATCGTGACCTGCGCGATGCCGTGTTTTCTCTTATCAAGTTTAGAGAGACGACATTTGAGGAGTTTGTTGTTCGACGAGACGGCTTGGGCGAACTGGTCGAGCACGACCGCTTCTGGCGCAGGCAACCCGCCACGCTGAGCCAGCGCTATGAGGACATCATGCAAAGACCGGCGGACTGCATTGCGCAAATCGCCCTCCATTTGGAAGTGCCGCTGCAGGCCGGAGAGGCGGAAAGCTTGGCGGCACAGTTCTCTCTCTCAGAGAATATGAAACGTGCGGTGGCCGTGAAGAAGCAGCGCGAAAACTTATGGCCGAACCTGTTCTTGAAACCGCGATCGTTCGATTCCCAGTCGCTGCTTCACTGGAATCACATCCAAAGCGGCAAGACAGGCAGGTGGCGGGACGAGGCTACGCCGGAGCAGATACAGCACCTGGCAAGGATATTGGGGGCATGGCTCATCGAAAGAGGGTATGAGACGAACCTTGACTGGGCCAAGACGCCTCCGGCAGCCACGGCAAAGGCTTCAGCACCAGATGCTCAACCCTGGAAAACGTGACAGCGACGAATCTATCCTGTATCACTTCCTTGAAAATCGTGGACAGAAAATCGTGGAAAATCGTGGACAGACCATTCGATAGTGGGCGGAAGAACCGCAGGGAAATCGGGCGACACAATACTGATTTCATCTTCACAACTGCTGGAGGAACGGAGAGAAAGGGCGTGGCCGGGCTCGCAAGAGTTCTCGTACGAGGAAGGAAGGGAAATGCGTCTTGTGTCCAACGATTTATATTCCAGCCTATTACAGTCTAGGATATAACCTGGTGGCTTTGGAGCATGCCTTGGAAAAAATCCGGAGAAAAAATAAAAAAAGTTATCTCCTTGCTGGCCTTTGACTTAAGCTGTCTATAGCCCTCAATGAGCCTTCTCCAAAACCGAATCCTCGCGCCGCCATACGTATTATATAGGTAGGACAAGGCAACATGGGTCAAGTACCACAGTTCAGGAACATCGTCCGCATCGGGTGTCGCGAGCCGGC
>JBEKKG010000842.1:0-3738 GCA_050010835.1 Planctomycetota bacterium | reverse complement strand
CGCCGGGGCAGGCCTCACGCCCTCTCGTTACCTGGCGGTGATCCTGTTGGCGCTCACCGGGATGGGGACAGGCGCTTTCCTGGTGATTTATTTGACGCTGGCCCAAGACCTCGCCCCACGGCACGTAGGAATCAGCTCGGGTCTTCTCGGCGGGATGGGGAATCTTGGCCAGCTCGGAAAGGCCCAGCTTCTTCTCCTCGGGCCGCTGCGCCGCCGCCAAAGCCGGCTCGCACATCTTCCAGCGTTCCTCAAGCGGACGCTCCACCGCCGAGGCGACCAGGCGCAGGTAGCCGCGCAGCGCGAGCACCCTCTGCGGCACCGCCTGCGACTCCTTGGCCAGCTTGAGCAAGTCAGGCGCGGCATCCAGCCCGCCGAAATCGCTCATTGCCCGCAACGCCGCATCCTGAACCGCCGGCTCCTTGTCCTGAAGACCTTGCTGCAACGCCTGCAGGGCAAGCTTTCCACCTTGCCCCTCACCGCCGGAGCCGCCTATCTTCGCCGCGGCACGCAGGAGCGCCACGCGCACCGGGACGTCCGCACCATTCATAGCGTCCAGGACAAGGCGTAGCACGGGCGTCTCGCCCGTGCTACGGCTGCAAGCCGCGGTGAGGGCCTGTTCGAGCGCGTCACGCTCAGCGTCCGTCTTGGCCTGGAGCAGGAGCTTGATCAGGTCGCCGGCCGCGCTCGCGTCCGCCAGCATCGCCAGGGACTTGATGGCGATCAACCGCGTGGCATCGTCTGCGCCTTGCGCCATCTTCAGCAAAGCCGGAACGGCCTGCGTCTCCTTGCGGAAGCCCAGCGCCCGTACTATCTCCGCCTGCACGGCGGCGTCCGCCTTGGGCAAACGTTCGAGGAGCGCGTCGCGCGTCTTCGGGTCGCGCAGCAGATTGAGCGCCTCCCGCGCCGCGTCCTGTTCCGCGCCCGCAGCCTTCGCCGCGGCTTCAGCCAGCACCGGAGCGGCTGACGCGTCGCCCAGAGCGCCCAGCGCCCCCAGGGCCGCGATGCGGACTTCCGGCGCCTTGCTCCCAAGCAGCGGGACAACGCCCCCGACAGCCGCGGCGTCGCCGCGTTGCTTGAGTGCTTCGAGCAGCGCGGCCTGCGTCGCCGGAGGGACTTTTTCCAGCAGCGCGGCCAATTCCTTCGCCGGCGCCCGGTCGTCTTTGATCTGGCGCGCCAGTTGCAGCGCCGCCCGCCGCGCCGCCCGCTCGTCTCCGGTCAGGGCCTTGGTCAGGAGAGCCAGAGCTTCGTTGCCGGACGCCAGTACAAGGCCGCGGTATGCGGCCACGCGGACGTGCTCAGGCCCTTCGGACTTGTACATTTCCTCATAGAGTGTCTTCGCCGCCGCCTGATTTCCCGCGGCGAGGAACTGGTCCGCGCCCATGAGCAACCCGTCGCTTATGGCCAACTGCGCCCCCGCGGGCGCCTTCGCCTTGGCGTCTTTCAGGGCCTTGACGGCGTCCTCGCCGCCGATCTTCCCCAAGGCTATCGCGGCCGAGGACGCAATGACCGCATCGGCATCTTTCGCCAGTTCCGCCAGCGCGGGCACGGCTTCGCGGTCCTTGCGCTCGCCGAGTGTATCGCAAATGCCCGCCTTGGTGACGCCCGCGGCCTTCGCCAGCGCCTCGCGCAACGCCGCCCCTGCTTCGGGGCCGGGCATTGTGCTGAGCGCCCAGCGCGCCCAATGAGCCAGGTCCTTGTCGGCCAGGAGCGCGGCCAAAGCCGGAACGGACTGCGCCGTGCCGGCGGTCTTCAGGCTGCGGCAAGCGGCCGCTTTCTCCGCGGGCGGTTTCTCGGATTTGAGGACGCTGATAAGCGCCTGCTCGTCAGCCGCCGCGTGCGCTCTTGAAGCTGCCGCCAACGCGACCGCGCAGATCAGCAGCGCCGCCAACCGTACCACGGGCGTCCCGCCCGCTGGGAGCGCCGGCGTCCCGCCGGCACGGGCGGGCGAGACGCCCGCGCTCCCATTCCGCTTCCCGCCCGCAAACATAGTCTTCATTTGTGCCCTCATGCGGTTGCTTTCCAATCGAAAATCTAAAATCCAAAATCGAAAATCTAAACGTGCCAGGGTTCCCGCTGTGCCACCGAAAGCAGCTTGTCTGCTTCCGGATCGTCAATGAAGTGCTCGTGCTGTGGGTCCCATTTGAGCGTGCGGTTGAGCTGCTGATGAATGCCGCCCAGCAGCAGCACGCTCATGGCGCGGTGGGCTGTCTCCGCGTCGCAGATCGTGCGCTTGCGAGTCCGAATGCAATCCAGGAAGTTGTCCGCGTGGCTGTCCGAATGGTACAGATGCACGTCATTGTAGCCCAGCGGCTGCTGGAGGATCTTGGGCGGGTAGGAGACCAGGCTCTCGCGGTCCACGGCGAGCCGGCCGTCGGTCCCGACGAAAGTGCAGCCGCCTGAGCCGCCTACCTTCTCACCGGGATAGGGGCAGCCGTAGACCGTGACGCCGTTGGCGTACTTGTACGCCAGCTTGCCATCTTCCCGCCCGATCTCGATGGGTCCGGTGTCGTCCGAGCCGATGCCCCACTGCACGATGTCGTAATGGTGCTGGCCCCAGTTGATGCTGCCCCATCCGAACATGTGCGCGTCGCAGTGGCCGGCGAACGGAGTCCAGGGAGCCGGGCCGAGGAACAGCTCCCAGTCGAGGTCCTTGGGGACGGGGCGCGGCGGGCCGGTGGGTCCCGGCCCCGGATTGAAGCCCCCGCCGTCCAGCATGGCGTAGACGGACTTGAGCTGGCCGAGGCGCCCGCTGCGAACGTACTCGCAGGCTTTGCGGAACTTGCCGCCGTAGCAGGAGCGCTGCTGCGTCCCGACCTGGAAGACCCGGCCGTAGCGCTTGACGGCGTCAGCCATCGCCCGGCCTTCGCGGATCGTGAGGCTGATGGGCTTCTCACAGTATACGTCTTTGCCCGCCTTGGCGGCCATGAGCGACATCAGCGAGTGCCAGTGCACGGGCGTGCCGAAGAGCACCGCGTCAATGTCCGGGCGCGCGAGGACTTCGCGGAAGTCGGTGTAAGCTTCGCAGGACTTGTAGTTGTCCGTGGCCGCCTTGGTTGCGTAGTGCTTGTTGATGCGCTCCTTGGAGCCTTCCCGTTTCTGGCGCCAGACATCGCAGGCGGCCAGAATCTGAATTTCGTCCCGGCCCAGATAGCCGCCCTCGACGTAGGTCCAAGCCCCGCCGAAGAGGTGTCCCCCGCCTTGGCCCCCAATCCCGACGAAGCCCATCGTGATCCGGTCGCTGGGCGCCACGGCCCCGTCCTTGCCCAAGGCGCGCGCGGGCAGCACCAAGGGTGCGGCGAAGCCGGCAGCCAGAGTTTTCAGGAACCTGCGCCGGCTGGAATGACTTGATTTAGTAGACATCTGCAATCCTTTCGTGTGCCGTCTCCGCCCATACATACACCGCTTAGGGGCTGGGATTGTGGACTAGTGGTCAGTGGTTAGTGGCAAGTGTCGAGGGGCCAGGGGCAGTGGCCAGTGGCAAGCGATGAAAGAAGTGGAATACGGGGGGGCAGCACCGGACTTGCGGGCCGTGCCCTCTCCCCTGGTAATTTTTGGACACAATGCTTATCTCTTGACTTCAGGGGAAATGCGCGTAGAGCGCGTGACATGTCTCGGTTAGATCAGTATCTCTACTGTAACCGTTTTTGGTCGGCAGGGAAGCGGCGTGAGGGAGGCAGGCGACCAGTGGATCGCCGCCAGGCGTAGATGCAACTCTCTACATTGCGGCGCAGCAACTCG
>JBEKKG010000841.1:0-3741 GCA_050010835.1 Planctomycetota bacterium | reverse complement strand
CACGTTCATGATCAGCAGCCCCAGCACCGCGCAGGCGACCGTGCCCTGCCCGCCGAACAGGCTGACACCGCCGACGACCACGCTGGCGATGGCCTCCAGTTCCCAGCCCACGCCGATCTCCGGCTG
The DNA here is from genome assembly GCA_050010835.1 of Planctomycetota bacterium. Classification (GTDB taxonomy): domain Bacteria; phylum Planctomycetota; class SZUA-567; order H5-PLA8; family H5-PLA8; genus JAPLOD01. The sequence continues at coordinate 3,615 of JBEKKG010000841.1, read as the reverse complement.
CCCCACGTTGATCTGCGCCATCACCAGCATCCCCGCCACGGCCGAGAGCGCCCCCGTGAGCACGTAGCAGGCGATCTTCACGGCGCTGATGCCGATGCCCGCAAGCCGCGCCACCTCCGCGTTGCCGCCGGTGGCGCAGATCATGCGCCCGAAGACCGTGAACCGCAAAACCAGGTCCGCGAGCAGCGCCACCACCACAAAGAGCACGAAAGCCCACGAAACGCCCATCGGCTCAGCCAGGCCGAAGTGCTTGACGCTGTCGGGCAGCGGAAAGATGGGGTAGCCCTTGCAGATGACGTAGGTCAGGCCCTTGGCAATGAAGAGCATGCCCAGGGTGGTGATGAAGGCGGGGACCCGCAGCCGCACCGCCACGACGCCGTTAACGAGCCCGGCCAGGCCGCCGGCGGCGACGCCGCCCGCCACCGCCGCGGCGACCGGCCACTCCGCCGTTTTCATCAGCCAGGCCGCCACAATGGCGCACAGCCCGGCCACCGAACCCACGGACAGGTCCAGCTCGCCGACGATGATCAGCAGCGCCTGCCCCACCACGATGATGCCCACGAACGCCAGCCCGCGCAGCAAGGCGACGATGTTGCTCCCGCTCAGCAGTACCGGATTCAGATCGTAGAACAACAAAGTGAACGCGGCCAGGGGCAGCAGAATCCCGATTTCCGGGACAGCCAGGACTCTCCGCAGTAGGTCAGGCTTTCCAGCCTGACCTACGGCGCGGGCGGATTCCCGTTCTTCAGCCATAGTCTTAGAAATCCCGGATGTACCCCGCCGTCCAGCCGCCATCCACGGTGAGGATGTGGCCGTTGACGTAGCCGCTCTCGGGCGCGGCCAGGAAGAGCGCGGCGTAGGCGATGTCTTCCGGCCTGCCGGGCTGGCCGACCGGGATGTGGGCCAGCAGTTGCTGGAACTTCTCCCTGAATTGGGCATCTTTGCCGTAGAAGAGCCGTTGCGTCCCTTCGGTCAGGATCGAGCCGGGGGCGATGGCGTTGACCAGCACGCCGCGCCCTCCCAGTTCCAGCGCCATAGCTTTGGTCAGGTTCACCACGCCGGCCTTGGCCGCCACGTACGCGCACTGCAGCCGGGCGGGCACCAATCCCAGCACTGACGCAATGTTGATGATCCGGCCGCTGCCCTGCTTCACCATGACGCCGGCGCCGGCTTTGCTGACCAGGTACAGCCCGTTCAGGTCTATATTGATCAGCCGCTCCCATTCCGCACGGGGGAACTGGTCAATCGGCACGCGGTGCTTCTCCGTATTCGTGCCCGCGTTGTTGACCAGGATGTCCAACCGGCCAAAGTCTTTGACGAGCTGCGCGATGACGGCCTCGACCTGGCCCTCGTTCGTCACGTCCATAGTTGCGGCCTTGCAGCCGGGGTGCATTGAGGCGGCTTGAGCTGCCTCATCATTGAGGATGTCGGCATAGACCACCCGCGCGCCGTTCTGGGCGAAGACATCCGCGATCGCCTTGCCGATGTTGCGGGCCGCCCCGGTTACCAGGGCTACCTGGCCGGACAGATCAACTTTCATCATGTGCTGATCCCGGAAAAGAGAGTCTGGCTGCATCCGAAGCAACCGGTGTGTTGCATAATGTAATGGGGTAACTGGCGAAGGCAAGCGTAGTGTGGTCACGAGACAAGGAGGGGGCGAAATGACGATGATGCCAACGAAACATCCTTGACAAAGAACACCCGCACACAATGATAAAATTATGGGGAACATTGTCAGATGTTGGCCAGGATCTTGGTGAAAGATGGCGTCCTTGACAGCGGAGGAGACCGCGCGCGCTGAGGCGCTGATCCGGGAGCTGAAGGCCGGCCAGGGCTTGACCTGTGGCCTCTGCCAGCGGCCAATTTGCGCTCACGAGACATTGATCAACATTGCCTTAGGGACTCAAGACCTGCCGCAATGCTGCACCTGTCTGGCGACCGCCCAGCGCACCACGCGCCAAGGGCTTAGGGACCGAATCGCCATGTACATTCACTCCCGGCCCTGCTATAGACTGGCTTGGGCCTGGGCCGACAACTCAGAGGGCGCGGCCGGGAATCTGCCCGCTTGTCTGTGGTCCACGGAGGAAGCGACGGCTATGCCTGAACCTGAGGACCTGCGGGCCATGACAAAAGAGATTGCCACGGAGGCCGAGTGGGATGCGGGAGAACTGGGCTGCGGCGACCTGGCGCTTGAACTCCGCATCCGGTTGAACACCCTGGCGCCGGGCGCGGTCTTGAAGGTGTTGGCGCGCGATGGCGGGGCGCCGGAGGATGTGCCGGCCTGGTGCCGGCTCACAGGGCATACGCTGGTTGCCGCGAGGCCGCCGGAATACTTCATCAAGCGAAAGGAGCACTGAGCATGCCGGGTAAATTCTGTGTCTGTTTGACGTGCGCGAAGGACAATGCGGACAAGGCGACGGTGGCCTTCGTCGTGGCCAACGCGGCCGTGGCTTCCGATCGGGAGACCTTGGTGTTCCTCAGCATCGAGGCCGTGCGGCTGTCGCAGAGAGGTTACGCCGATGACATTGCCGAAGCGGGCTTCAAGCCGCTAAAGGACCTGATGGAAAGCTTCGTTGCCGCGGGGGGCAAAATCTGGGTGTGCTCGCCGTGCTTCAAAAAGAGAGGCTTGAACGAAGCCGCGCTCATTCCAGGCACCACGATTGTGGGCGGGGCCAAGCTGGTCGAGTTCCTCAGCGACGGTGCGGCGAGCATAACTTTTTGAGGACGGTCGGCATGGAGCCACTTGCCCGGCACGCCTATCAGCCCGAGGCCAGTTTTGATGGCGGGAACATGGATTGTGGCAGCGGCCTGCTGCTGCTGATCCGGAAGCATATAGACCCGCTGGAGCGCGGGCAATTGCTGGAGATACTGTCCACCGAAAGCTCTGTTCTGGAAGATCTCCCAGCCTGGTGCAGACTGACTGGCAACGAACTGGTTTCCTGGACGGTTTCCGGCCCGCAACGCAGTTTCCTGGTGTGCAAGGGACCGCTGTCGGAACGGAAGGCGCGGGCCTCCACGATGCAATCGCGCCCAGTCCTGCAACACGCTGTCGTGCCCGTGAAAGGCCTGGACCCCTTGCCAGCGCCCGCCCCGGCTCCGGAGATCGCGCCACTGGCGGTCATGGGCGTGGGCAGTTGGCCGCGTCCGCGCTGGATGCTGCAAGCCATGCACGAGCACGTCGCGGGGCGGCTGCCGGAAGCGGAGTTTCAGGCCACAGCCGACGATGCGGTGCGCTTGGCCGTGGAGGCGCAGCTTCGCGCCGGCGTGGACGTGGTTACGGACGGGGAACAACGCCGGGACAGCTACGCCAGTTTCGTCGGCGGAATCCTGGACAACGTCCAACTGATTCCGCTTACCGACCTGTTGCCGTTGGTGGACGATGCCGAGAAGTTCGAGGGCGAGTTGCGCGCGCTGGATGTTCCGGCCGGCGAGGTGCGGCATCCCGCAGTGTTCGGGCCGCTCGGCCGCAGCCGGCCGCTCGCCGTCCACGAACTGCAATTCGCGCGGAGCCTGACCGCCAAACCTGTCAAGGTGGCCTTGCCCGGCCCTTACCTCCTGACCCGCACGATGTGGATGGAGTGCCTCTCGGAGCGGGCCTACGCCAGCCGCGAACTG
>JBEKKG010000840.1:0-3753 GCA_050010835.1 Planctomycetota bacterium | reverse complement strand
CAATCTCCCGCAAGACGCCCGCCCAGGCCGCGGCGTCCGGCGGGCGCAGCCAGCCGGTGAGGTTGTCACGCACGCTTTCCAGCGGGCCGCCGGCGGCGTTGGCCAGGACCGGCTTGCAGTGGGCCATGGCTTCCAGCGGCACAATGCCCCAGTCCTCGTTGAGCGGCGGAAAGAGCACGGCCGACGCGCGCGCGTACAAGTCCGCGAGCACGGCATCCGACGGCGAGGCGACGAACTCGATGCGCGCCGCGCGCTGCGCCGACTGCCGGAGCGCCTCCAGATAACCGCCGCTCTTGGCATCCACAAACCCTGCAATCACCAGCCGCCACGGGGCCGGCAAGGCCGCCTGGACGAAAGCTTCAACCGCCAGTTCGAGGTTCTTGGTCCACATGATGCGGCCGGGGGCCAGCAGGAACGGCTCGTAGCTGGCGCGGCCGTTGGCCGCCTGCCAGTCAATGCCGGGATAGAACAGCCGCAAGCGCGGCCCTTCGACGCACAGCCCGCCGGCGAGCACCCGGCGCTTGACCTCGGCACTGGTGACGACCACGCCGGCAAAGAGCCGCCAGGCCCGGCGGTCCGCCATGCGGAAGGAGTGCTTGAAGAGCGCATACAGGGCGCGCTTGGGCCACGCATAGCGTGCGCACGCCTGCCGCTCGTACACCGGATCGAAGGCCGCGCGCAACGGCGTGCTGCAAATATTGAAAATGGGCAGTCCGCGGTTGCGGAAGGCGATGAGGTCGCCCAAGCCGTCGCACCAGATCACCAGGCCGTCCATCCCCGCCAGGGGCAGCTTCTGGCGGGCAATCCGCCAGGCCGCGCCCAGCACGGCGAACATCTCGCGGTTGACCGTCACCCTGGGCAACTCAATGACCCGCACCTTGGCGAAGCCCTCGAACGTGTTCTCCGGCTCATAGTGGCTGGTGTACACCGTCCACTCGTGGCGGCTGCGCGTGACGAGTTCGAGCAAGGAGCGTTCCAGGCCGCCGCGCAGATAGATCCAGGGCTGATACAGCGCGAATTTCATAAGGAAACGATTTTACAGGCCCAGGCGCACATGCGCCAGCACACGTCTTGTGCCCAGCGCGGCCGGAGTGTTTGTTGTTCCTATGCGCGTTCTCATAGGAGGGATATTGTCGTAACACACTGGCGCGTGGCGGCCACTAAAAAGAGAGTAGGTGGGCACCCGGGGGCAAAGGAGGAGATCATGTTGAGTGCGTTCCGCTGGACCCGTGCTGTAGTCCTGGGAGTGCTCGTGGCCGCCGTGGCATTCTCCTACGCGCTGGCGACCAGCGCCAGGGTGAGCGCAGGAAGCGCCGGCGCCACGGGGCGGGCCATCGGTTCGGTGAGTGCGGTGGCATTCCTCAACCCTCTGCTGGCGTCGGGGGATCGCGACTTGGGGGACGCGATCATTGGCAGCAGCCTGTCGCGCTTCTGCCTGGCCGCGGGCGGCGTGGCTCCGTATACGTTCAACCTTCTTCCCGGCGCCGGCACGCAGAACACAGGCCTCAGTCTGTATACCAACGGTCTGGTGAGCGGCACGCTGGCCGGCACTTTCGCGGGCAATCAGGCCCGGTTTGGCGTAAGCGTAACCGACAGTCTCGTGGGTCTGCCCCAAACCGCACAAGGCATGTTCGACCTCAATGTGGTCTCAGGCAACACTTTCAGGTTCGCCCTGGATCGCCTGGGCGATGCGTGGCAAGGCCGGCTATACCGGACCCAAGTGTTCAACCTTGTCAATGGCGCGGCCCCATACACGTTCAGCCAACCGGCCTATCAATGGGCGAATCTTGCTGCCGCGGGGTTTACTCTTGATCTTGCCACTGGGATGCTCTCCGGAGTGCCGATCTCTGACGGGCCCTTGACTTTTCATGTTGACTGCCAGGACAAGAACGGCACGCCGGCCTTGTCACGGACGGGTTCTGGAACGGGGCAGGACGTCATTCTTAACGTGCTTCCTGACAAGCCCGTCTCGAGCGGCGTAGTGGCCATCGGCATAGTGTCGCGGGCTGGTGCTGGCACGGGCAGGGATGGCGTCCTGTACACGGGCTTGATCAATTTGGGCAGCCTCAAGCTTGCCGATCTCCAGGGCGGCACACTCGAATTGGACCTGGGCGGTTGGGTCTCGTTGGCGACTGACACCTTCGACAGCAGAGGGAAAGCCGGCAGATTCGCCAGCCTGAACAGCAAGGGATTGTTGAAGATAAGTGTTGCCAAGGACACCATTGACCCAGGCTGGCTGTTCCCCCAAATGCTGGCGCTGGTGACAATCAGAGACTCCCATGGAGCCATCGTCCTTCAAGCGGGCGAGATGTTGCAGTTCACGATCAGGCAGTCCCGTAGAGGCACCGCTTACTCATATAGGACTGGCCCAAACCCGGGCGGCGCGTTCTTCCTCACCAGTGTTCTCGGCAGAGATGACAGGTACGGCAACGGAGATGCGTGGAAGGTGGGCTTCATTGCCTTGCCGAGTTGCAGCCAATCCTTCTTCGGCGACACGGCATCTGTGAGCATAGGCGCCTGCCCGTTGTCCATCGCCGTGAGCGGGACTGGGGTGCTGACTGGCACAGGCAGCTTCCAGGTCCCTAATTCAATTGCGAGCCTGAGCCTGAATTGGTTCACGGGCAAGGGCAGCCTAACTACGTCCTTTTTGGATGCCGCCAAGACCGGCATTCCCGTGAGCGCCAATCCCGGCAAGTACTCCGCGGGCTTCCCCTTCCCGGTTAGCTTGACTCTCACGGATATCAGGACTCGTTACCAAGGCGAAGGCGCTCTGCAAGTCTACCCCGTCGCCAGAGGCTGGACGGACAAGCGGTCAAGGTGAAGAACGGCTCTTCCGGCACAAGACAAACAGGTCCATGCCGCTCCCGTCAACGCGGCGGTCCAAGGGGGGTTCTCCGCGCAGCCGGAAGCGCAGCTTGCGCAGCGCCCGGAACGGCCGGTTGAGCCAAGGGAGCTTATCGCGCAGCGAGCGCACCAGGCGGCGCCGGGCCAGCGTCGGGGGCGGGCCTGTCCCGGTGGTGTAAGTATGTGTTTCGAGCACCTGCGCGCCCCGTGCTTCCAGGCCGTGCCGCAGGACCTCGGCGCGGAAATAGTTGAGGTGCTCCTGGAAGCCCGTGAGTCCCCGCCAGGCTGTGCCTTCCCGGTCAAAGCAGTCGAAATTCGGGACCGTAAGCGCCAGGTGTCCGCCAGGCACGAGAGCCGCCAGCAGCCGCTCCAGGGCCCGCCCCGGCTCGGGCAGGTGTTCCAGCACGTCAAACATCAGGATGGCGTCCAACGTTTCGCGTGGCAGCGGCGCGTCCTCAAGCCGGCCTTGGAAAAGCTCCAGGCCGAACTTCTCGCGGGCCACGCAGCAGGCCGCCGCGGAAAGTTCGATGCCCTGCACGCGCGCCCCCTGGCCGCGCAGAATGACGAGTGTGCCGCCCGCCGCGCAGCCCACGTCCAGGACGCGCCGGCCGCGCCATTCGTGCAACCAGGGCCGCAGACGGTGCAGCCGCGGGCAGTAGTTCAGGTCCGCCATGGCTTCCGCATAGTTGAAGTAGTCCTGGTACGTCTCGCTCTCCTGGAAGTAGGCGCCGTCGTAAATCCCGGCCAAAGCCGCGGCGCTGGGACGCAGGGCGAGAAAGGCAAAGCGGCAGGCCGCGCACTCATGCAGCGGCAGTTTGTCAGGGCGCTCCACGAGGGGGTGCGTTTGTGCCGAGCCGCAGAGCGTACAGGCGGCGGCGCGCTCAAGCTGGCCGGTGCTCCACAAGATCA
>JBEKKG010000839.1:0-3756 GCA_050010835.1 Planctomycetota bacterium | reverse complement strand
ACGTAGCAGAGCATGGCGCAGCCGTACCAGCCGATGTTCGCCGCGCCGATCGCGCTGGTGATATGGTCGTACCCTGGCGAAATGTCCGTGACCAGCGGCCCCAGCGTGTAGAACGGCGCTTCCATGCACTCCCGCAGCTCCCGGTCCATGTTCTCCTTGATGAGCTGCAGGGGGATATGGCCCGGGCCTTCGATCATGACCTGGACATCGTGGCGCCAGGCAATCTTCGTCAGCTCGCCCAATGTGCGCAGTTCCGCGAACTGGGCCTCGTCGTTGGCGTCCGCGATGCAGCCGGGGCGCAGGCCGTCGCCGAGGCTGAAGGCCGCGTCGTAGGCGCTCAGGATCTCGCAGAGTTCCTCGAAATGCGTGTAGAGGAAGTTCTCCTGGTGGTGCGCCAGGCACCATTTGGCCAACAGCGAGCCGCCGCGGGAGACGATGCCGCAGGTGCGCCCGGCCGTCAGCGGGATGTGGCGCAAGCGCACGCCGGCGTGGATGGTGAAGTAGTCCACGCCTTGCTCGGCCTGCTCGATCAAGGTCTCGCGGAACAGTTCCCAAGTCAGGTCCTCGGGCTTGCCGCCGGCCTTCTCCAGGGCCTGGTAAATCGGCACGGTGCCGATGGGCACGGGCGAATTGCGGACGATCCACTCGCGCGTCTCGTGGATGCTGGAGCCCGTGGACAGGTCCATGACCGTGTCCGCGCCCCAACGGATGCCCCAGACCATTTTGGCCACTTCTTCCTCGATGGAACTGGCCAGCGCCGAGTTGCCGATGTTGGCGTTGATCTTCACCAGAAAATTGCGGCCGATGACCATCGGCTCCAGTTCCGGGTGGTTGCGGTTGGCGGGGATGATGGCGCGCCCCGCGGCGACCTCAGCGCGCACAAATTCAGGCGTGATGACCGCGGGGATGCGCGCGCCCCAGGCCTCACCTTTCTGGAAGGCGGGCTGGCCCGTTCTGCCACCTGCACAGGCTGGAAAGCCTGTGCCACAGTTCTCGCGGATGGCCACGAATTCCATTTCCGGCGTGATGGTCCCCGCGCGGGCGCTGTGCATTTGCGAAACGCTATCGCGCGCGGGACGCCACGCCGCGCGGACGGGCGGCAGCCCGCGCTTAATGTCCACCGTTGCGGCTGCATCGGTGTATGGCCCGGAGGTATCGTAGACCAGGAAAGGAGGATGGGGCCTGTCCGGCTGGCCCGGAAGCGCCGCGGGCGTGGCGGAAAGCGCGATCTCGCGCATGGGCACGCGGATGTGCGGATGCAGTTGGCCGGAAATGTAAATCTTCCGCGAGGCGGGCAAAGGTCCGGTTATGAGTGCGCCGTCCGTCATGCTATCTTCTTTTCCTATCTGCGTTCATCTGCGTACCGCGGGCGTCTCGCCCGCCTTTCTGCCGGAATTCACGGTTTACTCCACGAAGGCGGGCGGGACGCCCGCGGTACAACTCCGTCTCAGACCGCTTCGCCCAAAAAGACCGCGCGCGCGTTGAGTTCCAGGATCAAGGCGCGCTGATCCTTGTCGAGGCATCTCGCCCCCGCCAGCCATTCTGCCGCGAGCGGCGCAGAAAGCAAATCTTCCCAGCGGCGCCCCGAGGCCAGGAGCAGACGTCCGGCTCCGACTTCGCCGGCCGCGAAGTAGAAAGCCTGCTCAACGTCTTCGGGTTCCGGCCACTTGCAGGCCGCGCCTGGCAGCAGGCCCAAGGTTGTCAACCAGATATTGTCGCACTCCGCCGCCCGCACTTGGGCCTGCCAGCCTGGCACGGGGCCGTGGCAGAAGGGGTCGAGGAGAAAAGTAATGTGCGGCAGGCGCTGCACCAGCCTGCGCACGCCTGCCACCACCGACTGCCCGGGTGGCAATTCCAGCCGTAGGAATGGCCCTTTCTCCGACCGCTTCTCGCCGCCCACGGGCAAGGGCCACCACTCTGACACCGGCCGCTTCAACAGCGCCGCCAGACCGGCCGCATCCGGAAGCCGCAGACCCACGACCTCAGCCGCGTCCACAGGGAAGCGTGTCTCGCAAGAGCCAATCACGCAAGCCCGCTCCGCGGCGCGCAGCCAAAGTCCGTTCCCTTCTCGCCTCGCAGGAGACGGCAGGGCGAGGGGCCAGGCGGAACAGACGCGCCACTGGGCCGTGGCGTCTGGACCGCAGAGAATCCCCCCGGTGAGTTCCGGCGGCGGTTCCCCCGCCGGCCGTTGCGGAGCGAGTATGCAGGCGTCGAAGTAAGCCATCTGCGAACGGAACGGCATTTGCATTCCTTCAGCATAACAGAGGGATTTGCCGGATTGTCAAACACAATGCAGCAAAAGTGTGGGATTTCTCATCTAAGTAAAGGGGCATACCAGCATAAGGGAGAATCCGTGATGACCAGGTTGCACAAGGTTTTGGCCGTCTTCGTAGCTGTGACGTTGCTGGCGGGCGCCGATTTGGCCTATGCGCGGCAAGGGGGCGGGGGCGGACGCGGGGGTGGAGGCGGAGGTGATAAGGGCGGAGGCGGGGGTGAAAGCGGCGGAGGCGCGAGAAACACCAATGATAATACCCCCGACAACAGGAACTTGCAGATGCGCTGGTATAAATCGCTCGCTGAAGCGCTGGGAGCTGCCGGACAGGACGGCATACCCGTCATGGCCGTTTTGCGGCGCTTGGGCAATCTGGACGACCAGAAGACCGTCGAGCACCTGGGTTCTTGGCCGCAGGTCGCGCAATTGAGCAAGGAAAGCCTCGCGGCGGTGCGGCTCAATGCCGAAGGCAAGAAGGCTGAGGAGTTGTCAGCCAAAGTGAAGCTGCCTTCCTTGCCTGGGATAATGTGGCTGGACCAGTATGGCAACCCCATCCTTGGGCAGTCCATGCCGGGCAGCGCGGACAGCATTGTCGCGGTCGTGGCCAACTGGAAGACGACGATGAACAGCGTTGACAAGTTCTTCAAGGACCACACCGCGCGGGGCGAGAAGCTCCTGGAACGCGGCAAGTTGCGCGACGCTTACCTTGAGCTCGCCTTGGTCGCGCCTTTCAAAGGGCCGGAGCCTGAGCACGCCAAGGTGGGACTCCAGAAGGTGAAGGACAAATGGGCCCAGTTGCTGGACATGGCGGCCAAGTTCCCCGAGGAGAATCGCAGCCGCATCGCCATCCTTAAGGGCCTGCGCAAGGACGTCCAGGGCACGGACTATGCCGCAGGCCTGGAGGAAGCCATCCAGAAGGCCGGCATCGCCGCCCAAGCTGCCGCCGCCAAGCCTGCGGAGACGGGGAGCGCCGCGGTCGCAGCTTCAGGCGAACCCAAGGCCGCGAGCGCCATGCCGGCGGTCGAAGACAAGCCGCTCAGCGAAGTCGTGAGCAAGCGCATCGTGGCCGAGGAGCAGCCCAGCGAGGACGCCGGCGTGAACGCGCGCTTCCTGGTTGAAGGCAAGAACGATGAGCGGCTCAAAGAAGCCGAGGCGCTCTTGCAGGCGGGTCTGCTTGAGTTCCGCAAGGCGACCGCCGACAGCGCCGACCGTGGCGAAGCCCGCAACGCGCTCCTGCGCGAAGCGCATAAGAAGTTCGAAAAAGCACTGGCCGATCTGGAGCAGGCCAGCGGGGGCAAGCCGGACACGCAGACAGAAAAGCTCATGGAGCGCATCAGCTTCCTGATGTATGGCTGTCTGAAGTACCAGAGCCTGTAGGGCCGGCGTCCCGCCTCTCCGCAAGGGGAGGGGAACTACTTCGGCAAACACCTGGGGCACGGCTTGAGGCCCGCGTCCTCGGCCTCCTCCGGCGTATCGTACTGGTG
>JBEKKG010000838.1:0-5672 GCA_050010835.1 Planctomycetota bacterium | reverse complement strand
GGGGGCGACGAGCTGTTTGGCGGCTACCTCACCTACCGCGCCACGCAGCTTCACGGCCGGTTTGTAGCCAGGCTGCCACAGCTTCTGCGCGCAGGCCTCGCACGCGTTGCGCACGGCGTAGCGACGAGCGAGCGCAAGGTGTCGTTTTCGTACAAGCTGCGGCGGTTTTTGCGCGCCGCGCACCTGCCGAACGGACAGGCGCACTTCTCCTGGAACGGCACGTGGCTGCCGGAGGAGGCCGAGGCGCTGCTGCGGCCCGGGCCGGCCCGCGAAGCGATACGGGGCGCACTTCCGCAACTGGCGGGGCGCCACGGACTCGCGGACCGCTGCACGCTCTTGGCCCTGCAGCGCGCGGACCTCATGGAGTACCTGCCTAACGACATCCTGGTGAAGACAGACCGGATGAGCATGGCTCACGGGCTGGAAACGCGGGCGCCGTTTCTGGAGCATGAGTTTGTGGAATGGGCCCTACGCTTGCCGGCCAGACAGAAGGTCAGCCCGGGCGGGGAACTCAAGTCCCTGCTGCGCCTGGCCGCACGGCAGGTCTACGGCGAGGGCATTGCGGACCGCCCGAAACAGGGCTTCAGTATTCCCATCCATGCGTGGGTTCGTGGGCCGCTTGGGGCCACGGTGCGCGAGCTGCTGTCGCCGGCATCGCTCAAGGCAGTGGAAGTCCTGGATCCGGCGAGCGTGCAGCGATTGGTCGAAGACCACTTCTCCGGCCGCAGATCGTATGGGTTCGAGTTGTGGGGACTTGCAGTCTTGATGGCTTGGCATCGCGCACGCATTCAACGCCCGCCTGACAGACCTCAGTCTGACGATGTGTTCGAGCGGCGCTTCGAACTGCTCCAACAATAGCAAGATTGATGAGGCTGCCGTCAATACGACGGTCTTTCCTGCGCGCGGCACAACAATTTCATCGTTTCTGGGTGAGACCGCGCCTCATGTTGACGGTCACTTCTTTTCAAACCTGGGCGGGTGTAATCTGGGTGAAAAATCAGGTAATGCTCGAACCCTGAAAGGTCCCTTTTTGTGGAGGCGAGCGCCATACATTCCAAGGCGTTGAATGAATGATGGCGCAGTTCCGGTAGTTCCCGGTAGTTCCGGGGACACCCCACTTATCTGTCAACTTTTGCCGGAAAGCGCATAGGCCTTTCGGTATGGTGCTCTCTCCGGCCAGTTGCCGGGCTAGTTCCAAGGTCGTCCATTCACGCTCGCCCAGGCACCGAAAATCGAACTCGGGCTGCTCGCGCAAGATCGAGGCGCGGGCAGCGATGGCGTGGGGACCGCCCAGCACTGTCGGCGTGCCGGGCGCCATTTCGCGCACCAGGCCGGCCAGCTTGACGGCCTGCGGATAGGACGAAGACATGGGCGAAATGCCGACGAACAGACAGCGGTCCTGGCCGAGTTTCTGGCGCAGCACGTGGAAAACATCCACGCCGGCGCTCTCCACCACAAGTTCCACCGGGAAATTGTGCTTTTCCAGCACCGCCGCCAAGTAGCCCAGCCCCAGCGGGAAATAGTGGCCCACGGCCTGGCGCGAAGATCCGTACAAACTCAGATAGGGAGCGCTGACCAGAATCACCCGCATCGCTAAACCATCCCCGTCCGGGATTCACCAGCCCCACAGGCTGCGGCAGAATTGCACTCCATCCTGTACGAAGGGCTTTAAGCCATTGAGCCGCAGATTGCGCCACAGCACGCCAGGTCGCAGGTAAAAACGTCGGAAACCCTTCCGCTGCAAGCGGACCAGATCGGCGGGCGTCAGGTCGTTTACCTTTACAGCCGACGAGCCGAAACGATGCAACTGCTCATAGGAATTGGGATTGCTGCTGAAAGACGACCCGCCTTCGCCAGCCAGGATCATGTCGCGCACTTTCGTGCCAGGATAAGGTTGTAGCACGTTGATGATCACCTGGTCCAGGCCTTCCAGACCCTCAATGAAGCGAAACGTATCCTCGACCGTCTGGCGCGTTTCATAAGGATTGCCGATGATGACCGAACCGCGCGTCATGATCCCGGCTTCCCGAGTCAGCCGAAAGGCGGCGCGTATCTCGTCAAGCGTCTCGTTCTTTTCCAGGATGCGCAGGATTTTCGGATTGCCGCTTTCAATGCCATAGGAGATGCGGACCATTCCCGCTTCCTTCATGGCCTTCAGCAGTGGCAGATCCACCAGGTCGGCGCGGCTGAGACCTTCCCACGTGAACTTCAGGCCGCGCGATTGTATGCCTTGGCACAGCTCGTACATGCGATCTTTGTTCAATGTCAAGCAGTCGTCGTTGAATGAGACGTGCGTGATGCCAAGCTGCTTGACCACCACGTCCAGTTCAGCCAGGACGTTGGCGGCCGATCGGAGACGCACGAGGCAACCACCGTAGATCTTCTTCACCGCGCAGTAGATGCAACTGTAGGGGCAACCGCGCGACGACATGAATGCGGTCGCCGTCGTCATGCCGACTCGCGGGGCGCTGCGCCGGTACAGCGCATTCCGCAAATGCTGGCGCGCAGGGAACGCATAACGATCAATGTGGGGCTCCGGCGCACGATCGGGATTGCACACCACCTTGCCGCCCGCGCGATAGATCAATCCCTGGATGCTGGAAAGCGCCGGACCGGACGAGGAGGACAACGCCTGCGCCAGCTCGACAATGAAATCCTCACCGTCGCCGACGCAGCCAAAGTCGAGCTCTTTTTGATTTTCCAGAACTTCCTGCCGAAAGATGTTGATGTGCGTGCCGCCCAGCACCAATGGGGTTGAAGGGAGCGCTTGCTTGAGCGCTGCGATGGCCTTGGCTGCCATCGCAAAGTCCACTGATGTGGCTGTCACCCCCACGAGTTGCGGTTGCGCGGTTTGTATGCGAGCCACCAGGGCCGAGGTGGAAAGAGCTTCGGCTTCGGCATCTATAATCTGGACCTTGTGGCCTCGCTGCTCCAACGCCGCGGCCAAGTAGCACAAGCTAAGCGGTGGGTTAAGGAACCCGCGGCGATACAGGCCTCTGTAATTACCGTAGATTTCCGCGAAGGGCGGCGCCAGCAGAACAACCTTCATTTACGCTCTTCCCCGGCTTGAGATTCCGGCACATAAGATCAGCAGGCCGGCCTCTGCATTTCACTGAACGCCAAGAAAGCATTTTACTGGCGCAAGAGAGAATCTGCAAGTTCTTTGCTTCAACAGGAGTGATAGAGGGTGCATGGCGGACCTCCGGAGAAGAAGGGGAAATGTTAGGCTGGATTTCCTGGATGACAAGCGTGGTGTCTCCGTCCGCAGACAGTGCGGTGTTCCGCGACCTCGGGGTGGAGTTCGTTTTAGTCCACGACGGCCTCAATTTCTCCGGTCCGCTTGGGCTGGCGCTGTACGCGCTGGTCGCGGCCCTCGCAGAGGCGAAGGTCCAGGCCCTTCGGGAGCGCAGCGTTGCCGGGCTTCGTAACGCGAGGGCAAACAGCCAGTTTCACGGTGAGCTTCAGCACAGTTTCCATCCGCGCCCGCGCGCGACGGGCGACCGTATAAGGGGACGATGCGCCCCGTAAAAGGCGCGAATAGGGACTTATTTATCTAATTCTACTGTAATAGATCGCCTTAACGCGATTCTATAAGTCGTGAGCTTTTTGTTGGGGGAGAAAGCTTGGCGCAAGAAGGGGGAATGAGGGTCTCTGGGCACGCCAGAGTGATAACCGCAACAGCAGTTCCGCAGAGGGGGAGATCACGGTCTGATTGGCCGCTTGGCTTTCCCCGATCCCCATTCCGGTCATAACAGTAGGCCGCTGTTGAGTTTCCGTGTAATTCTTACAGTAGAACTAAGTCCTTAATTCATAATAATTTGCGAGAATTATTATCGAATATCCTATTGATGACCTGAAGTCCCGCCAGGCCGCAAACCAGCAACCTGCACTGTAACTGTTTCGCCGTACCCATGTTTGCGCCTCTCCGTGCATGGAACCCAGCCCAGGTTAAAACAAACCCGAAATGCGTTATCATATAATGGTAGCTGCCATGCTTTCAGGCGGCTGTGCCTATTCCCGGCTGCGGCCGTTGCCGCACGCCTCAACCCCACATTCAACCGGAAGGAGGACGCCGTGGTCAAGATCTCGGCCAACATGAGCAAGAAGGTGCCGATTCCAGGCACCGAGTTCAGCAGTCAGCAGTTCGGCGCGGCGATGGAGATCGAGGTCTCTGACGCCGACCAGCCCAATGTAATCCAGGCCCGCATCCGTGACCTTTACGGCCTGGTCACGCAGGCGGTGGATGAACAGATCGCTGCGGCCACGCATGCGGCCACCAGCAACAATGGCGGAAATGGGCGCGGACAGGTTCATCCGCCAATCCGCCGCCAGAACTACGCTCCGTCGCAGAACCAGCAGCCCGCTTCACCTGCCCGAGGTGGCTACGCCGGCAACGGTACTGCCCGCGCTGGTGGTAACGGGGGCAATGGCGGCAATGGCCGCAGAACCGGAGCCACGGAAGCGCAGTGCCGCGCGATCTTTGCCATCTGCAAGAGCCTGAACCTGGACATGAACGCCGTCCTGGCCGACTACAACGTGACGGATGCCAGCCAACTGCACGTCAAGGACGCCAGCCGGCTCATTGATAGCCTGAAGTCCCAGCAGGCCGCGAACCAGCAACCGGCACGATAGCCGTTCCCGCCCCAACCACCGGTTAATCCAGCCACATCCACAATAAGGAGAACCTGTCCATGAACACCGCAATCGCGGAGCCAGTGGCCACATGTGCCGGTTCCGCCGTCATGCCGGATCACTTGTCGTGGTCTGGAATCCAAACCTACAGCCAGTGCCCGCGCAAGTTTTCGTATCGCTATATTGAACAGGCGCCCGTGGAATTCACCCCGGCTTCCCTGGCCTTTGGCGGTGCTTTTCATCGCGCTACAGAGGTTCTTCATCAGGCCCGCATTGAAGGCGCGGCGATTCCAGCCGTTGAAGCTTTGCTGGCCAGCTATGACGAAGCCTGGAAGGAAGAAGCTGCCAAGGCCCCTGAAATCCAGCACGCCAAGAGTGAAGATGCCGTGTCCATGCGCGAAATGGCCGGCCGGATGCTGACTGCGTACAGACAACACGTTGTGGACACAGAGGCGCAAACGATTGGTGCGCAGATTATCGCCATTGAACATGCGCACCGTTTCACGTTTCTGCCTGACGTGCCTCCTATGGAAATGCGCCTGGACCTGCTTGAACTGGCCGGGCCGGATTTGATTGTCACTGACGTAAAAACAAGCCGGTCCCGCTGGAATGACGTGAAAGTCCAAGAACATCTGCCGCAATTGGTCCTGTACAGCTACGGCTTGGTGCCCTTGCTGCGGGATCTTGGTGGTCAACGCATTGTGCCGCGATTTCTGGTGGTCACGAAGGCCAAGAAGCCAGCCGTTCAGATTCTTGAACCAAGGGCCGGCCAGGAAGACGTTGACCGGCTCAAACGCATGGTCAGCGAGACCTGGGACGCCGTGCAAAAGGAGGTCTTCGTCCAGCGGGAGGGGTGGGGTTGCGCGCAGTGTCCGTACCGCAAACGGTGCCTGGGCTGAAGCGGCGGAGAGGATTGCGCCTGGTGGTTGCGTCTTCTTCCCGTTGGGCGGGTCCAGCCAGCCCCTCCGGTTGGACCTGCCCGTTTCTCGACCGCAACTGGTTAGTAGGTTGGCGAAAAGCCCCTTGACCGGCTCTTCCCT
>JBEKKG010000837.1:0-3770 GCA_050010835.1 Planctomycetota bacterium | reverse complement strand
GGCCTTTGGCGCTGCGGCCTTCTTAGGCGCAGCCTTCTTCGCAACCTTCTTTACCACTTTCTTGGCTGCTTTCTTAGCTGTCTTCTTCGCCATGCTGAATCCCCCTCAGAAAAGTTTCCCATCTGCCAGAATCGTTGGCTCGCCTCTTACGGCCAAAGCCGGCACAAATCAAGGGCTGTTTGTGATTTCAGCCGGAAATCCACAAACAACGAACAACCCGCCACAGAGGACACAGAGCAAACAGAGAACAGCAGAATTTGGGCTTTTCCAAAATCCAAAATCCCTTCTCTGTGTCCTCTGTGGCAAGAAGTCAGAAGACCTTCTCGACGATCTCTTTGAGCGCCCTGCAGGTCACGAAGTTGCGCAGGGCGTAGCCACAAGTCTTCAGGTTGGCTTCCGAGAAGTCGAGGTTCTTGCCGCCGGTCGGGTGGACGTCATTGTTGCCGAGGAGCGTCCCGTTCCAGGCCGTGCCCGGCTGCCGCGCCAGTATCTCCGCGTGGAAGTCAGCCAGCGGGACCTTCTTCTCCGCGGCGAGTTTCTGGATCGCGCCGTTGAACTCCTGCACTCGCGCGTCCTTGTTGAGTATCGGCGGGATCGTCGAGAGCAGCGGCACGCAGCCCGCCTCCAGGCACGCGTCAACTATGGCGGCCATATCCTTCTCATAGTCCGCCATCTTGACGCCTTTATTCACGTCATTGGTCCCATACATGATGACGGCGGCCTCCGGCTTCTCGAACGCGAGAATATTCTTGATCTTGCTCAAGCCGTCCGCGGCGGTCCAGCCTGAGTAGTTGCAATGCTCAGGCCCCTTCCGTTCGTTCAGCAGCTTGCGGTCCACCCTCGCCAGCAGCGGTTTCCATTCGTCCCCTTGGGGCGCTTCCCACGCCAGTCCCGCCAGGAACGCTTTGGTGTAGGTTATGGAGTCTCCGATCTGGCTGATGCTGCCTTTCTGGCTGAGGCCCTTCGCATGCACGGCCTTCATCGCGGCCACCCAGTCCTCGCCGGACAGAGCGCCGGCACAGGCGAGCAGAACCACGGAAGAAAGCAGCGCGCCGCAGGAGAAGAATCGCGCTTCCCTTGAACGTCTTATCGCCATGGCTTCGTTCCCTTCGCCTGAGGATCAGGCTGAAGGGTAGCCCTGCCGGAACGCGTGTCAAGGAGCTATAGATTCTAGATTTTGGATTTTGTAACCGATCATTCCGGGCCGCGACCGTAAGGGAGCGGTCCTATTTGTCCTATTCGTCCTATTTGTCCTGGTGTATGCCGCTCAGGGCAAGCAGAGGAGGACACAAGCTCATGGCAAACAACGGCAGAGACGTCACGGTCCTGCGCGAGCTGGCCAGGCAGTACCTGGAACTGGCCCGGGATCCGATACAGGAACAGCGGCGCGAGTTGTGGTGCAAGCACAACAGCCTCAAGACTGTCCGTCCCATGGTGTTGGCGACTTACGGCATGTGGAACGTGTGGTGCCGCGAAGTCTTCGGCGACCATGCCATGCAGTGCGCGGACCCGTTTTGGCGCGAGCATGAACGGAACCTGCGCATGAGAATTTTCCAGCACACGGTCGGGGACGACTCGATCTTGGAGCCTTGGATCACACAGCGCGCCGCCGTCCAGGGCGCGTGGCGGGGGTTGTGGGGGCTGAAGGAAGACTGCCAGCCTTCGGGCATGGAAGGCGGCGCCTGGAAGTACGCCCCGCCGCTCAAGGACTGGGCCGTTCTGGGCAAACTCTCCGCGCCGCCGCACGTCATTGACGAGGCCGAGACCGCGAAGAACGTGGAACGGCTGCGCGACGCCGTGGGCGGCATTCTGCCTGTGAACGTGGACCGCAGCCCCGCGTGCTTGGGCTTCATGGCCGACATTTCGACGAGTCTCGCCGGCCTGCGCGGCCTGGAACAGATGATGTTGGACATGTGCGACTCTCCCGCGGAACTCCATAAATTGCTGGCCTTCATGCGCGACGGCGTTCTGGCCAACCAGCAGGCGGCCGAGGAAGCCGGGGATTTTAGCCTGACCTCCGGGCAGAACCAGTGCATGCCCTATGCCGAGCAACTGGAAGCGCCGCGGCCGAATTCCGGCCCGCGCCGGCGCAAGCAACTCTGGGGCTTCTTCGCGGCCCAGGAATTCACGCTCATTTCGCCGCGCATGCACGACGAGTTCCTGCTCCAGTACCAGTTGCCGATCATGAAGAACTTCGCGCTGACGCACTACGGGTGCTGCGAGGACCTGACGACGAAGATCACGATGCTGCGGCAAGTCCCCAACCTGCGCATCATCGCCGTGGCGCCGCGCGCGAACCTGAAACGCTGCGCGGAACAGATCGGCACGGCTTACGCCATGTCGTGGCGGCCCAACCCGACGGAGATGGTCTGCGCCGGTTTTGACGAGCCCAAGATCCGCCGCACGATCCGCGAGGGCCTGCGTATTTGCAAGGGCCTGCACATGCACATGCATTTGAAGGACATCGAGACCGTGGAGGGCGAGCCGGACAGGCTCGCGAAGTGGACGCGGATTGTCAGGGAAGAGATTGAGAAGGCGTAGGGGAACGAAGTGGAGGACAGATAGATGAATGTGCCTTGTTTCCGAGTCTATCTTGACAACTGCTGCCTCAACCGTCCCTTTGACGACCCGGGACAGGATCGCATCAAGCTTGAAGTTGAGGCAATCGCGGTTATCGTCAGAAAAGTGAGGCGGGGTGAATGGGTCTGGGTTACAAGCGAGATTCTGGAAACCGAACGGGCGGCAAACCCAAATGAAGTGAAGAAAGCGCTGGTGTCCCAGATGTTCGCGTCGCCCTTTGAGCCTGTCGTTTTAACTTGGGCCGATACGGAACGCGCGCTGGAACTGTGCAAGCTCGGCATGAAGGCATACGATGCGTTCCATGTTGCCGCCGCGGAACGCGGGAAATGCGATGTGCTCTTGACAACAGACGACCCCTTGATTGCCAAGGCGCGTAAGATCGGCAAGCAACTCAGGGTTGCCGTGGCCAACCCGGTAGATTGGCTGTTGGAGTGTCTTTGATGAAACGCAAGAAAGAGCCTGCTTTGATCGAGATTCAGCGTCGCGGGCTGGACGCTCTGGCGCGCGAGTTGGGGCCGGACGGGCTGATCCGCTTCTTCCAGATTTACGGCTTGGGTGAGGGAGATTACACACGCGACCGGCACAAGTGGCTGAGCAATACCAGTGTCGAAGGGATTGCCGCCAAGATCGGCATCACGAAGAAGCGCCGGCAAGCATGAAGAGTCATGCCTCGCTGCTCGTCGCCAGAATACACAAGGGCCACAGATGAGTCGAAAGCGCTGGTTGCTTGTTCTGTTTGTTGCACTAGCGGCGGGCTCTGTTTTGCTGTTTGTTGCCCTGAAACACGACAAGACCGACCAGTTGTTCGTGGCGGCAAAGAGAGGAGACACCGCGGCTATCAAGCGTCTAATCGCTGACGGCATTGATATTAACGCACAGACAGAGTTGGGACCAGGTTCCGAATCGGGGTATACTGCGCTGCATTTTGCTGTTGTTGCTGGAAAGGCCGATGCGGTAGACCTGCTGATTGCTCTCGGTGCCAACATTCACATCAAAGCACAAGGCGATAGAACGCTCTTGCTTGCGTTGGTCGAAAGTGGGCCCGCAGGCCAAGAGGCGATGATACAGAAGTTAACCCAACTTCCGCAGTTATTCTTGTAAGTCCTTTAGAATTGGGCTTCGGAGTCAAAAGTCTTCACTACACGGCTTCAAAAACTTGTGGGGCCAGGAAGGTCTTGAGTTGGCGCGGC
>JBEKKG010000836.1:0-3778 GCA_050010835.1 Planctomycetota bacterium | reverse complement strand
GTTCCATCGTTACTCACGTGTTACTTCCGCCCATGCGGCATCGTCCTTCAAACGCTGCTCGATATTCACGCCGAAGGCCCGGGCGAGGGGCGCGAGCAGTTCGGGCGCGTTCCGCTGCACAGTCGCCAGCGCCTGGCGGCAGCGCTCTACTGCGGCCCTGGTCATCCTCCCCAGCGGCTTGCGGCACAGCCCCGTGGGCATGCCGAGCCCCGCCATCATGGTCTTCACAGGCACGGGGTTGCGGAAGCGGTCCTCAACCGGCAACGGCTTGCCGCCCGCCATCTGCGGCCACGCGCGCGCACCGGGCGCCTTGCAGACGACGAGTTTGAGCAGCGGCTCAAGCAACGCGCCTAGCTCCTTGGCCCTGGCCTTATCGCCGGCGCGGAAGGAACGGACCATTTGCACGAGCGGTCCCGGCACAATGTTGCTCATCACCGAGACCACGCCCGCAGCGCCGATGGCCGGGTCTTCCAGCATCGTCAAGGTCAGGTCGTCGTCGCCGGAGAGGATCGCGAGCGTTTCGCCGGCCAGCCTGCGGTCCTGGCGCATCCTGGCCAGGTCGCCGGTGGCCTGCTTCACCGCGGGGAAGCGCCGCGGCTGCGTCCGATGCAGGATGGCCATGTCCTCGGCGCCCAGGGCCGTGCCCGTGCGGCCGGGGATGATGTACGGCACGAGCGGGATGTCCTTGACCCACGCCGCGACTTGCTCAAAATACTCAGTGCGCAATTCCAGGGACGACGGCCCATTGTAGTAGCAATCCACCAAGAGCGCCGCGCTGGCGCCGGCCTCGCGCGCGTGCCGTGTGGCGTCAATGGCCTCAGCGGTGCAGTTGGAGCCTGTGCCCGCCAGAACCCCTGTCTTTTTCCCGGCGAAGGCAACAGTCCGTTCAATCAAGGAGTGGTGTTCATCCCAGGAAAGGGTCGGCGATTCGCCCGTAGTGCCCGCCGGCACAAGCCCGGTCACGCCTTGCGCAACCTGGAACTCGATCAGGCTCATTAATGCGGTGGTGTTGAACTTGCCATTCTTGTCAAATGGCGTCACCAAGGCCGTCCAAACGCCTTCGGGTCGAAATGCTACCGGCATGTCACTTCCTCCCTTGCCCCTCGCCCCTCACCCCTCGCCCCTCCTTACGGCGCAGTTTTCTCCTTGAGCTTGACCCACCCCAGCCCCTGAGCCGGAGTGCGGGCCAGCCAGAGTATGGCGGCGGCCTTGGCATCGTTGAAGGCTTTCTCAGCCTTGGCCTTGTCTTTGTCCTCAAAATCCGTGCGTTCCGGCGGCACGCCCCGTGCAGGATATACCAGGACTACGTAGCCGTTGCCTTCTTCCGCCATTCCTCGTCTCCGTGTAACCGTTCAATCCGAGCCGCGACCGTGAGGGAGCGGAGGTTGCCGCTTGCTTACGCGCGCGGCTCGGAGGCTGGACGGTTACGTCTCCGCAAACTTCCAGCGCAATGATAGTAATGACCCAATCCGAAATCCAAAATCTAAAATCCAAAATCCGTTACGCGCCCCACAGCGCTTTGACTTTCTGTGAGAACTGCGGGAAGGTGCGTTCGGCCGGTTCCAGTTCGGGATGCCACTTCTTCTCCCACTCAAAACTGAAATAGCCTTCGTAGCCGTCCTTTCTGAAGCGCTTGAGCATCCTCTCGACGGGCATGGCGCCGGCGCCGAGCATGACCAGGTGCTCTTTGCCGTCCAAGCCTTTGTAACCGTCCTTGAGATGGCAGTAGCAGATGTGCGGCCGCACTTTCCGGTAGGTGACGTTCCAGGGCTCGATGCCGGATGAGAAGGCGTTGTAAATGTCGTAGACGATGCCGAAGCCGTCCATGTTCTTGACGCTCCTGGCCAGCTTGAGCACGCGGTCTCCGGCGCACCAATCGTCGTGCGTCTCCAGCCCGATCCTGACTTTGCGCTTGGCCGCTTCCGCGGCCAGCGGCTTGAGCGCGTGCGCGACCTTCAGGACCATCTCGTCCTGGTTGGCGCCGTCAGGGATTCTGCCCGCGAAAGTACGGACGAACGGCGCCTCCATGGCCTCCGCGATGACCAGCAGCTTGCGCATCAACTCCTGGTTCTTGGCGACCTGCGCGTCATCCGTGAAGGCGAAAGAGCAGTAACCCATGACGCTGACCACGGGCACGCCCGTGTCGCGGAACAATTGCCCGACGCGTTTCGCTTCCTCGACCGAGGCATCGGGCGAGAAGTGATTGCCGTCCGTGTGCGTGCGCAATTCCACGCCGTCGTAGCCGTAAGCCTTGGCATTCTGTGCGATCTGCTCCAGCGTCCAGTCAGGACAACCGAGCGTGGTGAACGAAACTTTCATGTCTTCTCCCTCCTAACCAGTGCCAATCGAAAATCCAAAATCGAAAATTCTCAACTTGCCATGATGCCCGAATCTATCGGGATGACCTGCCCGGTTATGGAGGACCCGGACGCCGAACACAGGAACGAGACCAGTCCGGCGATTTCGCCGGCGTCAACGCGGCGGCCCAACGGAAGCCATTTGGCGGTTTCCGGATCGTCCAACGGATGCACGCGCCCCCTGTGGCGGCGCAGCGCAGCCCGCTCGCCCGGTGTGTCCACCCAGCCCGGCGCCACGACGTTGACGCGGACGCTCCGCGGGGCCGGCGCCAGCTCCAGCGCCAGGCAGCGCGCCAGCATGTGCAGCGCCGCCTTGGAGACTTTGTAGGCCCCCAGGTCCGCTCCGGCCTTCATGCCGTTGATGGAGCCCAGGAAGATCAGCGACGCGCCGGGCGCCAGCAACGGGACGACCTCCTGGGAGAAGAGCAGTGCTCCGGTCACGTTGACGTTCATCACCCGCTCAAAACTTGCCAGGCTGGTCCGCAGCAAAGGCCCGCGTTCATCGAAGACGCCCACGGAGCTGACTGCAGCGTCAAGACCATTTGATCCGGTCCGTTTGCGCACGACGCCGGCCAGTCTCTTCAGGTCTGCTGCGGAGGTAATGTCGCACTGCTCGCCCCAGGCAGCGAAACCGCTGGCCTCCAATTCGCCCGCCAGCGCCTTGGCGAGTTCGCCCAGATGATCGCTGATGGTCAGAGCGTACCCGTCCGCAGCCAGGCGGCGCGCGATGGCTGCGCCGATGCCCCGGCCGCCGCCCATGACCAAGGCGTGCCTGCGGCACGGTCTGCCCGTTCTGTTACTGGCGCTCATGGCGCGAATGCATCCTTTCCGAACGCTGCGACTCCGAATGCTTTACGCCATCCCGCCGGTTTGTGCAAGTGTCGCAATTCAGCGAAATGCGGAACGGCCCGCCGCAATCCGCCGAAATGCGGTATAAGATACCACACCATGCGCTTGCCGAGTCTAGCCGCCAAGCTTCGCTCTCTTTTGGCCGCGCCCCCGTGCTGGGCTCCCTTCGCTGTCCTGGCTCTGGCGGCGGCTGTGCGCCTGCCGCTGCTGCTTGTGACCAGCGAAGCGGAATTCCTCTCCCACGATGGCCGCGAGTACCGCGAAATCTCAGCTCAACTCTCCCAAGGCCGCGGCTTTGCCGTCGGCTACTACCGCTGGTACGAACCTGTTCCGCCGCACGCGCCGCCCATTCACGCCGACGTCTACAGGCCGCCGTTGCTGCCGCTATTGGGCGCGCCGCTCTTCTGGCTGCCCCTGCCGTGGCTTTACAGCGCCAAGGCCCTGCTCTTCTGTTTCGATATGTTGCTGGTGTTGTGCGGCATGGCGCTGGCCGGAGTCATCGCCAGGGAACTGCCCTGGGCGCGAGTGCTGACCGGCATCGTGCTGGCCGTCAACATCAACCTGGTCTTCTA